>CAZZGS010000114.1:0-2126 GCA_964653845.1 uncultured Bryobacter sp. | reverse complement strand
GGGTTGAGCTGACCGAAGCGAGGGTCGGTGACATTGTTGCTGGCCTGTTGTGCGAAGTGAGCGTAGTTGAGGGCGTTCTGGAAGTCAGCCCGGATCTGCCAGCGGACTTTTTCGAAGAAGCGGAATTCCTTGTAGGCCGAGATCTCCCAGCTTTCGAGATGGCGGCTACGGACATCGGCGAAGCGGGTGGGGAAGTCCCGCAGGGTGAAGGGAGCTTGGGCCTGACGCGGGAATAGAGTGACGTCATAGTATTTGTCGAAGAAGGGATTGAACTCGCTGCGTCCGGCCTTCTTGGCGAGTTCGTTACGTTGGTCTTCGCTGAGCTTGGCGCTGCGATTGGTAAGCGGTGCGGCATTGGGAAAGTCGAAAGGACCACCGCTGCGGATCATGTACTGGACGTTCAGATTCCAGCCGCCTACAATAGCCTGGCCCGCTTTATTGATACCGGAAAGCATCTTCTTACCTTTGCCGAAGGGGAGTTCGTAGGTAACGATGGCGGAGAAGGTGTGGGGGATGTCGAACTGCTGCAAGCGCTGTTCTGGGCGGGTGTTGAGGAGATTGGCTACATCAGTGGACTGAGCATTGAGGAGTGAAACGCTTTCAAGTGTTTTCGACCAGGTATAGGAGATCTGTGCGGTGAAACCATTGGCATAACGCCGTGTTGCTCGCGATTGTAGCGAATGGTAATTCTGCGAGCCAATCGGAACGTTGCTGATGCCGACCTGGCTGAAGTGCGGATAGGGATTGAGGAGAGTGGAGCGTGGCACTGTTGCGCCATTGATGGCGCTGCCAGGGAGCCGTCCACTCAGCGGGTTTGCTACCGGTGCATTGAAGAACGCAGCGCGTTCGGCCACTGGCAGGCGGGTGAGATCGGCACCAGGAATAAAATTCAGGTTGACCGATACCGGCAGTTTTTTGGTCAAGTTGCCGGAGTAACTTACGTCCATCAGCCAGGTGTTGAAAAATGTGTGCTGGAAGCCGGCTGAGAACTGTTGCGAATAGGGGAGCGGACGGTCTAGATACTGTGCGCCGACTCCGAGGCCGAGGTTTGTTGAAAGCCCCTGACTGGCCCCGATGGGTTGCAGCAGGCCGGAGGGGAAAAGACTGGTTGGGAATGGGTCGTTGATGAAACTGGCTGGCGTCAAGTTGGCATCAAGGCTGGGGATGACTGCGGTGGGACGGCTAAAGCCGGTGTCCGCACCGCTGGCATTTTGCCCGAGGTAACTCAAGCCATAGCCGGCGCGGAAGACCCATTTGGGCAGGAACTGCCAGGCCATGCCAACGCGGGGTTGCCAGTTATTGAGGTCGCGCTTGAAGGCCTCGCGGTTTGCCCCGTCTGCGCCGGCAAAGAGCAGACCGCCCCTGAGTTGTAGGCCTTGCACTTGCGATTGCAATGGGCTGGACTGATCGAAGGCGAAGCCGCGAACTTGCCGGTTGTAACGCTCGACGATGGGAGCTTCATAATCCCAACGGAAGCCCAGATTAAGCGTGAGCGTGCGCGTGATCTTCCAGTCGTTCTGAAAAAAGAAAGCCATGTAGTCATTGCGGTAGGCGGGCCAAACGTTCTTTTCGACACTGCCCGATGTGATCGTGCCGGTGAGGAATGTGGCCATCTCATTGCCGCTGGTGGCGTCGGCGCGTTGAGGGTCGCGCTGCGTCCAGTTGCGGCCAAAGGTGTAGTTGCCACTGGCCGAGCCGGGGTTATGGTTGTTGGAATTGTAGCGGCGGACTTCAGCGCCGAGCTTCCAGGACTGACGTCCACGAATCCAGGTGAGATTCGGCTGGAAGGAGTAAGTGTCCTGGGTCTCGTAGTTTGCCGTTCTGGTAGAGCCGAGTGGGGAGTAGTTGTTTCCAGAGAAGTTGAAGCGCGGGAATTGTAGGACGTCGAATTGGCTGGCGAGGGATTGTGGAAAGCCGAGGTCTGCGGGGTTAAAGCCACGGCCGAAGGTGTTGCCGGAAAATCCTTCGTAACGGGCGAGGCCACCACGGAGATTGAAGACCATCGACGGGCTAAGGGTGTAAGTCCAATCCGCGCCCCAATTTCGCGAGATGCGGGTAGATGGGGCCTCGGTAGAGGGTTCGGCGGCGTTGGTGCCCCACTGGACGCGGGCGAGGTTATTCCAGGG
>CAZZGS010000113.1:0-10016 GCA_964653845.1 uncultured Bryobacter sp. | reverse complement strand
CGAAGAGCCGCTGCGGTCGCCGTTGCCACCAGCGGTATCGATGGTGCTGAACTGCGGGAAGGGACGAAGCGACCAGGCAACGCTCAAGTTGTCCCGGAAGTTGGCAAAGGGCTTATTGATGCCTGCAGCAGCGGCTGCTGGGGAGCTGATGCTCGAATTCAATAGAGTGCGGCCGGCTGCCGTGAAGGGGCTGAGATTAGCAGGCAGGTTGGCGAAATTCAACTGGTTATAGTTGAGCAGCCCAGCCTGTAAGTGGGTGCCACGAACATAGTTGTAGCCAAATTCAAAGACGGTGTCTTTGTTGATCTGACGCTGAATGTTGATGGTGTAGGTGAGATTCTCTGGAGCGCGGCTTACTTCATTGCCCTGCCACCAGGGCTGACCGTTGTAGTTGTTGAAGTCTGCCTTGAGAAATGGCGGCTTGGGCCATGCTGGGAAGCCGTTCTGCAACTGGAAGGTGGGAACGAAGCCCTGCGGATCGACCTGAGGAGTATCGAAAATCTGGACGAAACCCTGGAAGTGGGTGGATCCGCCGACGGCGCGGACAGCACCGAAGGTGCGGGCGGCACCGGCACGAATGACAGTCTTGTCGTTCAAGCTGTAGGCCATAGATAGACGCGGGCCGTAGCCACCAAACCATGTGTCCGATAGGCGGCGTCTACCTTCACGGCCTTCACCGGTGCCCGCAAAGACCAGCGCACCAAGGCGGCCATTGGCACCCGGATTGGGGCGAGTAGGATCAAAGTCGCTGAACTGATCATTGGCCGCGTAGGCGGAAACGTTGACGTCATAGCGAAGTCCGAAATTGACGGTGAGCTTGTTGTTGACGCGCCAATCGTCCTGGAAGTATCCACCGTAGTAGGGGAAGCGTTGGGCGACGTAGCGGGGAGTATGGATGTTGCCACTGACTGCACCACCCAGAACGAGGCTGGCGAAACCAGAGCCGGTGGCATTGGCAAGATCGCCAAGCTGGCCGGTAACACGGCGATTGAAGGAGGCCTGACCCATGATGTTCTGCTGACCGAAGCCGCTGTAGTTCACCATTTCATAGAGGCCACCCATCTTCATGGTGTGCTTGCCCTTGACCCAACTGAAGTCGTCGTTGAAGGAGTAGACGGCGTTATCCGAACCATTGTCGGAGGGGCCGCCCCAACTGGCGAAGTCGCCGATGGAGACATTGAGAAGGTTGTTGTTGCAATCGGGTACGTTGCCGAGGCAGACTGTGTCTTTCCAGGGCTTGGCTCCAACAGCGAGAGCACGATTGATTTCACGCCAGTCGTTTCCGCCTGCATAGAAACGGTTGATCTTGTTGGCTGAGATGGTCCAATCCCAGCTCATACGGTATTGGCGGCTGATCGTATTATTGAAATTTCCGCCGTTGAGGAAGCCGGGTAGGCCGATGGGGCCATTGCCTCCAGGGGCCGAAGAACGAGTGTTGCGAGAGTAGTAGCCGCTCATGCGGTGCTTGTCGCTGATGACCTGATCACCACGCAAACTGAACTTATCCCACGGTGCCACCTCGCTGCCGGCCTGGATAAAGTTGTTGCGGACGTAGGCTGAAGTGCCAGGAGTTGTACCAGTTACGTTTGGAAGCGCGGTCTGTCCGATGGGGCTGAGGGCCTTGAACACATTGTCAAAGCGGGATTGCGGTATCTGGTTGTTGGGGAATTGGGTGCGCACGCCAGAGCCCCCAGTGGTGGGATCAAAGATCGGAATCTGTCGATTGTTGTTATCGACCCAGTTGGTGAAGTTGCCGTCGTAGAATTCCTTGGGAGCAACGGATAGGAAGCTGGGGTTTGCACCTGCACGGTTGCGGAAGCCTTCGTAGGAAGTGAAGAAGAAGCTGCGGTTTTTGCCGTTGTAGAGTTTGGGGATCGAGATCGGGCCGCCGAAGGTGCCGCCGAAATCGTGCTGCTTGTAAACCGGCTTCCTGGTGGCCTTGTTGTAGAAGCCAGCGTCGAGGGCGTCATTGCGAAGGAACTCGAAAAGATTACCGTGATACTCGTTGGAACCGGACTTTGAAACGAAGCTCATCTGGCCGCCTTGGGCGCGACCGTATTCGGCTTTGAAACCGTTCGATTCGACAGTAAACTCGCTGATCGCGTCGAGCGAAGGAGTGTTCATCGCGGCCCACTGTGTTTGCAGTGCGCGACCGGTGTTGGACGAAACGCCGTCGAGGGAGACGCCGTAAGTAGCTGCCTGGCCACCACCGATGGAGAAGTTGTTGTTGCCGTCGTTAGGGGCTTTGACTTCGGGCGCAAGAAGAGCCAGATCGAATGGAGACCGGAGCTGACCCCCTACGACGAGGGGGAGCTGGTCTACCAGACGATTGGCTACTGCGGTTTGAATACGAGCATTCTCAGTCTGGACCTGGACGCCAGAGGCGATAATTTCCACCGACTGTTGCGTAGTGCCGACTTCGAGATTAATGTCGATACGAGCGGCACCTGAGGCGGTGACCGTGATGTCTTTGGCAATCGAGCTTTTAAAGCCCTGCTTTTCGACACGGATCGTGTAGGTGCCAACGTCAAGCGAGGGAAGAGTGTAGTCACCCGACGAGGACGAGGCACTCTTAATGATGGTGTTGGTTTCGATGCGGGTAGCAGTGATCTTGGCATCGGGAATGATGGCACCAGTTGAGTCTTTGACGACGCCGGTGATGGAACCGCGATCCTGTTGTGCACTCAGAAAGGCACAACAGGACATCGCGAGCAGAAGTAGACGGAACTTCATAAATTCTCCTTGGAGCAAAAGCTGTTGTGAAACATATCACATAAGTGACCAACAGTGACTTAGCCAAGGGATTTCACCTAACTGAAATTTTAGAAGCGGAAACGAAAACCGCCTGTACCCCAAAATCCTGGCGTCTGGTAGCCAGCTTCGTAGTACTTACGATTATTGATGTTTTCCAGACGTGTGAAGAGCTCAAGGGTATAACGGTCTCTCAGGGGGATGCGATACCGGGCGGCGATGTCGGCCTTTCGTGGACCTTCGAAACGAAAGGCGCGGCTACCAGTGGATACAAAGAACGGCACCAGGTAGCTGGAGGCGTTGAAGTAATCGAAGGTGGCGTCAAAGTTCTTTGTGAAGAAGTAGGTGGCCGTCAGTGAATACGTATGGGGGAAGACTCGTTGAGACTGAAGTTCACCGGTGAGGAAAATCGGGCGACGCTCAAGAGTTCCGGTGTAGGTATAGGCCGTTTGCAGAGAGAGTTTGCGAGTGGGCTGGAGCGAGGCGGACAATTCAACGCCCCGCGCGAGCGCGCCGCCTGTGTTGAAGTAGCCGCTGGTGCGGCCATAGGGCTCGCGTGGAACGGGGCCGAAGCCGACCACCTGCTGGAGACGTGTGTAGAAGTAAGTGGCCGCGACTTTGGCTTTGCTTGCGAAGAGGTATTGGTCGACGCCGAAGTCGAGCGAGAGGGCGCGGTCGGGCTTGAGGTTGGGGTCGCCATAGATGCTGTAGCGCCCGCTGAAGAGGGCAGTGCCAAAGCGTTCAAAGAGTGAGGGGGCACGGTATGCTCTGCCGAGGTGGGTGCGGAACTTGGTGCCGGTACGAGCGATGAGGTAGGCAAGTGAAGCGTCGCCGGTAAAGGCGCGCGGCGGAGACGAGAGATCTCCTTTTTCAAAGAAGGCAGGGGCGCCGTAGAAGTTGGGCTGGCGAAGGTTGAAGTCCTGGATGCGACCGCTCAGGTTCAGGATCAGGCCGCCGAAAAGCTGGAACTGTTGCTGGGCATAGATGGCACTGGATCGCTGGGTGATACCCACCGTGCGTGTGGTTCGAGAGGCGGGGTTGGGGTTGTTGTCGTCACCGAAATTGTAGAAGTGCTCCCGCTCAAATTCGTAACCGATGAGAAGGTTTTGTCGTTTGGCCCAGGCGTAGTTGAGCCGGGCCGCGACTGTGTCGAGTTCGCCGCCGAATTGGTTATAGTCCCGGAATCGGGCCTGGAAGCCAGAGCCGCCGGGGCCGTTGGCATCATATCGATTGGTATAGAGGCGGTTGTATTGCAGACGGAGACTGAGCTTGTTTGTCAGTTGGCGGTCTACGCCTACCAGCCCCATAATTGTGCGAGTGGCGCGGCGGGCATCGGGGTCGTTTGCCTGCGGATTGTAGAAGGCTAGCGTGCCGGGGATAATGCCTGCGGGAAAGGCGATACCAAACTTGGCCCCAGGACCCTGGTTGTATTGCGAGAAGGCTTCTGTGGTGAAGAGTCGTGTGGAAATCGAGGTTTTGGGGTTGAGTGCGAAGCGGGCGAAGCTTTGCGTTCCGGTGTTGCGATAGCGGTCGTTGCCGTCAACGCCGTCGAGGACGTTTAAATGAACGGCAGAGCCAGACCACTGGAGGCGGCCTTGACCGCCGCTGGCTTTGGCCAGGCCACGGAAGAGGCCGAGACCGCCGCCTTCGAAATCCACTTCACCGTGCGTGGGACCGCCGCCAGAGTCGGTGACGATGTTGAGTGTGCCGCCGATGGCGTTGGTGCCGTAAAGAGAAGATTCGCTGCCGCGACAGGCTTCGAAGCGATCGGGATTGACGACGAGGAGATCAGAGAGCAGGCTGCCAGCGTCGCCTTGAGTTGAGGTGGTATCGCGGAAGCGGAAGCCATCGATCAGGACGGCTGTGTCGGCAGTACGCAGACCGCGAGTTACGATTCGAGCAATTGCGCCTGGGCCGCCAGTTTGCTGTACCTGCATGCCAGGAGTGTTGCGAATGGATTCGAGGAAGAAGATTTCGTTGCGACGCGACAGGGCTTCTTTGTCGAGGATGTCGAAGGCTTTGCCGGAGTCTTCGACCGAGGTGGGAACTCCATCGGCGGTTACGGTGATTGAAGAGCGTTGTGCGACTGGCTGGAGTCGAAGCACAAGGCTGGGAGAGGGGCCATCGAATCGAAGCCCTTTCGGAAGGGAGAGGTTATTGGTTTCTGCAGTCAGCAGATAGTTGGCGGCCTCTGGAACGTCGATCGAGAAGTTCCCCGACTTGTTTGATGTTGTTGTGGTGGGGCTGGAGGCACCTGCCGGGTAGACGCTAATGCGTGCACCGGCGATGGCGATTCCTTGAGCATCTTCGACGCGTCCGCTGAATTGCGGATTTGCGGCGATTAGAGAGAATGTGGTGAGAAAAAAAGACAGAATACGGGTATTCATCCGTGCGGCTCCCCTTCGGAGTGTTCGGAAATGCGCACGCAATTTTGCGTGGCGATCAGAGGCAGGTATTCGGACTCACGGGCGAATGATTTGGCCTACTGAGCGCGGCTTCCCAGACTCCGAAGAGCCCAGTGCCATAGTGCGCTGGTCGTTCCCGTTTACCGCTGCGGGGCAGTTCTGGATTCGAACCAGATTCCCTGAACCGGTGACTGATATTTAGATTAACTGCCTGCCGCTTACAGCGTCAAGGAATTATTTTCAGTATGAAGTTGCTCAGGGAATCTGTCACCCCCCGCCGAAAGGAGAGAGTGACATTGCGCCGACAGCAAATGCAAAGAATCAAGGTAATCGAGAACGCGGTGGCCGGGAAGATTACGGTCCGGGAAGCTGCAGAGAACCTGAACTTGAGTGAGCGGCAGGTGAAGCGTAAAGTACCCCGCTGAAAGCCTTCCACGCGGGCTTCCAGATCCTGGAGCTTCAATCCGCAGCAACATGAGGCTAAGCCTCCCTGGAACCTCGTTTTTTCGGGGCCACTCTATAGAGAAAGCCTTGGAGATCCGATAACTTGCTTGAACGAAACATTCCTGCGGGTATTCCGGGAGCCAAAAGACACTTCCGTGTTTTCGGCTCCCATTCTTTTGAACACTCTCGTCCCAGAGAGTCTTTAATGTTATGAAAGTATCGCTGGTCGCAACTTCAATCCGCATTCCAATCGAATTGGAAGCTTATGCTCGCAACGCGCGCGAGCACGGACATAACGACGTTGAGTTCATCGTCGTAGGCGATCGCCGGAGCGATTTGGGAATATCCAGCTTCTGCCACCGTCTGTCAAGAAACTACTCCCCCTGTGAATACCTCAGCATCGATGCTCAGCAGGAGTATCTTTCCACCCACCAGTCAATGATCTGGAAGCACCTGAGCTTTGATTCTCGGCAGCGACGAATCATCGGGATGCTCAAGGCCTGGCAAAACGGAGCAGACCTTGTCATTTGCATCGATTCGCAAGATAAATTGGTGGAGGGTGACTTCATCGGCTCGCACAGTCACGTTGGTCGAATCCGCATGATGACGGTGGCCAATTCCTCATCCGGTTGGTTCAACCCGGCAAGCATGCTTCGCGAATCGAGAGGCCAATCGTTCTTCCTCCGCGGCTTCCCCATGAAGCAACGGGACAATGTGGGCACACCCCATTTTCGAGATCAATCCATAGCAATAGCAGCCAACTCAGGATCGTGTCTGGGTCACTCCGACCTTGATGCCATTACTCACCTTGACCACGAAATACAGGTTTCGGGTCTCGCACCTGATTCGCCCAGCCAGCTCTGTCTCGCCCCTGGTACCTGGAGCCCATTTCCGGCTCACAATCTCGCAATGAAACGAGAAGTCATTCCAGCCTTTTTCCTGAGCCCTTACGTCGGTCGATATGACGACATTTGGGCTAGCTACATCGTCTCGCGTATTGCAGAGCATCTTGGCGAAGGTATTTCCTTTGGCTCGCCAGCCGTCATCCGCAACTCAGCGACAGCCAACCTCGCAAAAGATCTCGAACAAGAGCTGGTGGGTTATCGCCAGACAGCTCGATTTTGTGAAGCACTAAGGTCCATTCCACTATGCGGCACTAGCTACCACGAGTGCTTTGGCCAACTAGCATCCGCCCTGCCCGCTGCCTGGACAGAACTGCCCAAGGCCAGCGGTATAGAAATCGAAGCCCGCAATCAACTCGTGACCGGAATCGGAATATGGCACGAACTTATCGCCTCAATCCAGGCTCGAAGCACCTCCAATCTTCTGGAAAGCGTTTCAGGCGAATCCCCTCAATTCTCGAAAATCGCAGTACTAAGTCAAAAGCCTTAGACCGTCCTAGGGCAAAAGTCGGAGGCGCTTAACAGCCTCTTTGCATAAAGCCCAAGGTACTTTCAGTCGATCAAAACGAAAGAAGCGAACTCATGAAAGCCTATTTCCGAATCTTGGGGACCCTTGGTCTCATCTTGTTGAGCTCCACGGCAAACAGTGCTCTTGCACAGACTGGATCATTCCGTCAGGTGAAGATTGGGATGATTACCTCTGCGTCCACTTTCTTCGTCGATAACGTTCCTTACAACTCCACACAGATATTCCGGTGGCAGGTGGGCGATGTTCATACGATCAGGATCCCCAAGCAGCAAACAAATAACTCATTTCAAGGCACCAATAATGGGACACCCGGAGGCCCGGGCGATGACGGAGATCTCGGCGTACGCACCATAGTAGATGGAACCTACACAGTAGCCGTAGAAGGCGGCCTGGCTGTTCCTTCTGGCGCATTTCAGGATCTGACTAACATCGCCGACTCAGACTTTATGTTCCGCATACAAGTCTGGTCTTTTCTCCAATCGATCGAATTTAATTCTGCTCGCCAATTCAGGATGAAATTTGTTACGCCTGCGGCAGGATGCGCACCAACGGCTGCAGGGGAAACTCTGCCGGGCGCCTGCGGCGATGTGCCAGGCTATACGTGGGTTCAATGTGCTGACAACTTGCGATTTGCGGCAACTACGGGCAACTACTGGTGCTCAGAGGGTTCAGTGGAATTTACCACTGTGCCTGCGGTTGGCTATGCCTTCAAAGACTGGAACTCCAATCCTGGTTTACCAAACGAATCCTCTACCGGCACCAACGGTTCAATCCGTTTCAATTTGAATTCCCCTTTTCATATACAAGTCAATTTCGGGCCAGGCAAGTTTTACCGGATCAATACCGAGCCTGCTGGACTTGAAGTAGTCGTAGATCGTTCCGTTGTGCGTACCAGTCGCATCGCGATCGAGAACCGGGACATTTGCAAACGCTATGTCAATCCTGTCGACGCCGATGGAGATCCGATCAATATCAACGTAGGCCAGGGCGGTGGACTTCCCTCAACAGATTTCTGCACGGTTTGGCTCTTCGGCAGCACCAGACTCCTCGGTGCGCCAGAGCGTCAACTGGATGAAACCGGCAAGGTGCATGTATTCGACTCGTGGTCCTTCGGTGGCGGTCAAAACGCTCTATTTGAAGTATCCGGGGCTAACCTCTCTACCAATGTGCTGACAGCGCGCTTCCTGCGCGCAGCCGGAATTACCTTCGTCACCCAGCCACAAGTCAGCCTGCCTTTAATTGTCAACAATCGCACCTGGCCTTCTTACAATTTCTGGTTTGGGTTGAACAAAGACGTAACCTACACTGCTCCCCCAGAATCCGTCGACGCCAGCGGTCGAAAGTGGCGCTTTAAAGGTTGGTCCAACGGTGGCCCAGCAACCCAAACCATGCGCATCACTCAGGAAATGGTCGATAAGGGGCTTTACCTGATTGCCCTCTACGAACCGCTCAATAAGCTATCCATTGTCACCAATCCTCCGGGGCTTCCCGTCTCGATTGACGGTCGCGAATGCCCAACTCCCTGTGAGGTAGACAGGCTCGCCACAGAATCAGTCTCTGTTTCACCCATTCGAAGCATTACCCAACAGGATGTTCTTCGCCTCGAATTCACCAACTGGACCGACGGTGGAACAGGCGACCGTATGTTTACCTTTAATTCCGAATCTCGCCGCCTGGTTGCCAACTACAAGCAGATGTACCGTCTCACCACCCTTGGCAATCCAAGAGCTGGAGTCACCTTCACCACGGTTCCAAATTCAGCAGACCAGTTTTTCGACCTTGACACGCGCGTCAGCGTCACGGCTCGCGCCCTCGACGGCTATCGCTTTCGCCGCTGGTCGGGAGACACGGCTGGCCTCTTCCCCACTGCCAGCATTGTCGTGGGAGGCCCACGAACAGTGGTTGCAGAGCTCGAAGAAATTCCCTTCATCGACCCTGCTGGCATCAAGAATGCCGCTGGCACTGGCCCACAGGATTCGGGCCCAACCGGTCGTGTTGCTCCAGGCTCACTTATCACCGTCTTTGGCGTCAATCTGACCCCGAAAGAAGAAGTTGGCCCACGTTCGCCTCAAGCTCAATCCCTGGCTGAAGTGGCCGTCCGGGTGGGCGATCGCCTCCTCCCGCTCAGCTTCGCCTCCGGCTCGCAGGTCAACGCGCAACTCCCTTATGACCTTCCTGTAGGCCCCACCAAGATTACGATCCTCCGAGTCGGCCAACCTGATGTGAGTGCTGATTTTGAGATCGTGCGCAATGCGCCTGGCCTCTTTGGTCAGTACGGAACAGAATCTGAAGGCACACCGCCACTCGTGCTCGCCTTCCGCGCTGATGGCAGCGTCATTACAGAATCCGCCCCCGCGCGGCCCAATGAAGTCATCAACCTGATTGGTACTGGCCTCGGCGGCTATCGCAACAATCCACCGGCTGGCTTTGCGATCCCCTCTGGCGCAGAATTCACCCTCATCGATCCGGTCGAGGTGATCGCCGGTGATCAGACGATTCAGCCACTAAAGGTAATTGCCACCCCCGGCTTTGTCGGTATGACCAGCGTCCAGATCCGCGTCGGCCCGCAGTTCACTGTTGGGGCCTCGACAAACCTCAAGGTGCGCGTTAACGGGAAAGACTCGAATACGGTTCGCTTGTTCGTGCGCTAACTCGCGCCGCAGCCATTTGAACTGCTTTGCGCCTCACCCGCACCCACGCAATCCATACACTCGACACACAAAGTGCAGATCCCCCGAGCATGGGCAGAATCACAGCCAGATCCCAGCTCGGGCGATTTGCATAGAGCCACGGCAAATCCCACGAGTGCAGCCCGTGATACAACCAACGGTTCCAGCGAGACTTCGTAACATAACTCTCCACCAACTTGCCACTTGCTGCATCCAGGTAATGCATCGACCGTTCCGCATCGGCGTACTCGAAGTAATAAGCAGGCAAAGGTAGCGTTTCTGCTCGCGAGACATAGTAATTTTCGTAGGCCCGAAC
>CAZZGS010000112.1:0-10022 GCA_964653845.1 uncultured Bryobacter sp. | reverse complement strand
ATTTTTCTGGAACAAGTTATAGCCAAGAGCGGGGAGGCTTTCGAGATGACAGATGCCGGGCGTAGTCAACTTGGCCCCCGGCGTACCCTTGGCCAAAACTCGCGGCATCGTTACTGACTATAGCCGCTGCATTGACTCGCGCTCATTCCTTCTTTCAATCGACACATCGAGTCTACCGGCATGCCACTCCAGCTTTGAGTCAGTCCAGAGGGCCACTTCACGCTCACCTTTAAATCGCCCTTCACCGCACCCAATCCAAAGTGCAGCGCTGCTGAGTGTTGTGAATAATAACTGGCACCGCTCATCACTTCATCAATCCACTTCTTTCCACCTGCCTCCACCGTAACGCGCGCTCCAATCGCACTCCGGTTCGACTTTGTACCCTCTAATCTCAAATTTACAAACTTCCCAGTCCGCACACCTGAATTATGCAAAACAGTGGGCCGTGCGTTCATATTCAGAATTACCGCCTCGGGCCGCCCATCCCGGTCCAAATCCCCTAAGGCCAAGCCGCGTGAGGGCCTCGGTGTTGCCAGACCGGGCCCCGCCTTCTTCGAAATATCGGCAAATCGGGCCGAACCTAAATTCCGAAACAGCAACGTCTCTTGTAAATACTTGTCTCCTACTTTGGTTCCCTCTACCTCCGGATATACATGGCCATTGACCACCAGCAAATCCCGTAAACCATCGTCATCAAAATCAACCCATGCCACCCCCCAGCCCAATAACTGCCTCACACTCAAGCCGGCTTCCCGTGACACATCGCTAAAGTACTTACCATCCTCATTGCGATAGAGCGATGTCGTGTCGCCCGAGAAATTGGTTTTCGCAATATCAAGCCAGCCATCATTGTCAAAGTCCGCTACAGCTACACCCATCCCAGCCTGCAGTCGCCCATCAAAGTTGTAGGCGACACCGGCTTCTTCTCCTCGCTCCTCAAATGTTCCATCCCCGCGATTGTGAAACAACAGGCTCGGTGTCATGTCACAAGCCACGTAAATGTCCGGTCGCCCGTCGTTATCAAAGTCTGCAGAAACAGCCTGCAGCCCGTAGCGTCCACCCGGCTTCAGTATGCCTGCTTTCTCAGACACATCCTTAAAGGTGCCATCCGCCTCCTGGTGATAGAGCACGTTCTTCGCTAGCGGCAATCCGCGCGGCCCACACATTACCGGAATCTCCTTCCAGGTACACGCCTCACTCACTCCTTTCTTCGGCGTCTTCGCCAAGTCTAAATCGACATAGTTGGAGACAAAAAGATCTAATCGGCCATCCCGGTCGTAGTCCAGAAAAGTACAGCCAGACCCATAGCGATTACCCGTAACTGGCAAACCCGACTTTGCCGTTACTTCTTCAAACGATCCAGTGCCAAGATTCTTATAAAGACGATTGTGTCCATAGTAAGTAATCATCAAGTCCGGCCGCCCGTCGTTGTTCACATCCCCAGAACAGGCACCTTGCGCCCAGCCCTCAAAGGTAAAGCCACTTGTCTTGCCTACTAGCTCGAATTTCCCATTGCCGACATTCCGGTACAGATACGGCAAAGACTCTTTCGGACCATTTAAAATCGTTCCATTCATTAAAAGCACATCATCATTGCCGTCCGAATCGAAGTCAAAAATGACAATCCCATTTCCAGTAGTCTCTAAAATATAGTCCTTTTGCCTCTCCCCTCCGTAAGTGTTAAGCCCTGTAATAGCATATGTCTCCGCAAGATCAGTCAATACAATGGTGTGACTGTCCGCGCCACTCAGAAGGAGACAAACTACTAAAATCCATATATTTTTCAGTCTGATAGGCATAACGATTAAGCCTTGTTTCAATTTTTGCATCATGATAAGCTCCTCGCAACGCTGTTTGTTTTAAAGGAATTACAATGCGCCTCGTAGCTGCACTGAGATTAGTTTTGATGACCTCGTTGTTATCGTTGAGCCTTTTTGCCCAACGCGACCTCGCGACCCTCGTTGGTACCGTTTCCGACCCTGCCGGAGCCGCCGTTCCCAACGCAAAAATAACCATTTCTGAAGATTCCACTGGCTTGAAATACGAAGTAACTTCCGGCAATGGCGGCGAATATGCCCGTCCTGCCCTCAAGCCAGGAGTCTACACCATAACCGCAGAAGCCCAAGGCTTCAAGCGATCCGTCCGCAAGAACATCGTCCTTACCGCTGGAGATCGCATTGGTGCCGATATCCAACTTTCAGTCGGTGAAGTTACAACCACGGTTGAAGTAAGTGCTGAGACACCGTTGCTTCAAACAGAATCCACAACACTTGGCATAAACGTTTCCTCTAAATCAGTCTCCGAACTTCCCCTCGGCGGACAGCGCAATGCAATTTATCTTGCCCGCCTCTCCCCTGGTGTTGTCCCGGCTGAGCCCGGTGCCCGTGACGCCACAGGCGGTGGCTTCTCCGCCAACGGCGTGCGCTCCAACGGCCAGAACAACTTCCTGCTCAACGGCGTTGACAACAACGTCAACGTAATCGATTTCTTAAATCAGACTGCATACGTCATCGGCCCCTCGCCTGACGCCATCGGCGAAATGCGAATCGCCACCAACGGCTACGGCGCAGAATATGGCCGTGGTGCTGGCGGCGTGGTCAACGTCACCATCAAATCTGGCACCAACAGCCTCCACGGTTCTGCTTACAACTTCCTCCAGAATGACAAGCTCAATGCCAACCGCTGGGAAAACAATGCCAATGGTGTGAGTCGTGGTCCTTTCAAGCAGAATCAGTTCGGCGCAACACTTGGTGGCCCACTGATCAAAAACCGCACCTTCTGGTTTGCCGATTATCAGGAAACCCAGATCCGCTCACTCGGCGGTTCTGTCCCTGGCTTGGGTACTTCCAGCACATTCACCATTCCCACCGCTGCCATGAAGTTAGGTGACTTCTCCAATGCCGGCAGCCCCATCTATGACCCGGCCACCCAAATCGCCGCCCCCGGTGGAGCTCTCACCCGCAGCCCCTTCCCCGGCAACCGCATCCCTTCCAACCGCTTCGATCCGGCCGCTCAAAAAATCATGGCCCTCTTCCCCGAGCCGAACCGAATTGTTCCCGCAGGCTTCCCACAAGATAACTACTTTGTAACTACTTCTGGTCAACAGACCGTCCGTCAGGGCGACCTCCGCATGGACCATAAAATTAGCGACAAGGACAGCCTCTTTGGCTCGTTGAGCTGGTCCAACAATGACCAGTTTAACGGCCAGCCCCTTCCGGGCGCTCTCGATGCTACTTACTTCGCATCAAACGCCGGTACTGCATATGGTCGTAACGCTATGTTGAGCTACACGCGAGTTTGGACCCCTTCGATCCTGACTGAAACCCGTGGTGCCTTTACCCGCCTCATCACCACCCGTACCCAGGCCAACCCCAGCGTCGATCAGTTTACCGCTTTCGGCATTGGTGGTTTCAATCCGTCCTCCTCCACAAACGGAGGTCTACCTTCTACAAGCGTAGACCGCTACTCAGGCTTCGGCGCTTCCGATTGGCTGCCTTCGATCGAATATTCGAACGTGCTCAACTTTATTCAGAACCTATCAGTCACCAAGGGAGCGCACTCCATCAAGGTTGGTGCGGAATATCGACAGGTGAAGTTCCCCTTTTTCCAAGTCCCCAGCCCCCACGGCAACTGGAGCTTCAACCGCTTTGACACCGGCCAAGTCGGTCAGCAGACCACTACCGGCGACGGTATGGCCAGCTTCCTTCTGGGCCGCGTCAACAACGCGCAGATCTCCACCGGCAACTTCATTTCTTCTCAGCGCACCTCATGGGCTTTCTTCGCCCAGGACGATTGGAAGATCACCTCGAAGTTGACCTTAAACTACGGCATCCGCTACGAGATCTTCCAGCCAATCGACGAACGATTTGGCCGACAGTCCAACTTCGATCTCGACACTCTGACTCTCTTCATCCCCAAGGGTAAAGATCAGAACGCTCCCTTGCCTCCCAACTTCGCCACCGCCTTCCCCAATGTGAGGGTCTCGCGCGGCGAAGTGAACAGCAAGCTGATCGCAACCGATTACACCAACATTGGCCCGCGCCTCGGTTTGGCCTATTCGTACGATCCCAAGACCGTCGTTCGTGCCGGTTACGGCATGTTCTACGGTGGCGAAGAAAATCAAGGCGGCTTTCCCAATCGTGGCGAAGCAGTTCCCTTCAACGCGACAGTTCAGTTGAACCGAGCCAACAACTTCCTGCCCAATCAGTTCTTCACAACGACAGAGCGGCAGGTAAGCGCTGGCTTCCCGATCAATGTTTTCTCATTGCCGGCACCAGTCAGCTTCCGCAGCATTGCAACCAACTTCCGAACCCCCCTGGTTCACAAATGGAATTTCTCCATTCAGCGTGAATTCGCCAGAGGCAACGTCTTTGAACTGGCCTATGTTGGTAACCACTCGGCTCGTCAAGTGCAGAACCCCGATCCAAATGCCCCCTTCAATAACGCAAGCAATCTCGCACTTCCCGGAGATCTGCGTCGTCCTTTTCCGAACATCGGTGGCATCGCCCAAACTGCCAGCTTCGGCTTCGGTCGCTATGCCGGCTTAACCGCCAAGTGGGAAAAGCGCTTCTCAGAAGGCTTGACCTACACCGCCAGCTATACCTACGGCCACGCACTCGCCACCTCCGGCACAACCCTCAGTGGATCTCCCGGCCTTGGTTCGAAAGATCCTCGTAATCTTTCACTCGCATACTCTAGCGCCTCATGGGATATCCGCCATAACTTCGTCGGTAACTTCCTTTACGAACTCCCCTTCGGCAAAGGCAAGAAGTTTATGTCGGGCATGAGCTCAGTAGGCAACACCTTGATCGGTGGATGGCAAATTAATGGCCTCATCTCAATCCGCACCGGCGCGCCTTTCACCCTCGGCACCAATGATTGCATTGGCGCATGGGGTAACTGCACTCCCGATGTACTCTCGGGCAAAGACCCCAAGAACGCTCCTTCTGGCGGTCGTACAGCCGCTCAGTGGTTCGATACTTCGGCTGTCGTTCGCCCCGCTCGTTCCGCACCCAATGCCACCACTGGTGAGATCATCGGCACCAACGGCACCCTAGGCCTGCAAAGCAACAACTTGCCCGGTCAGCAGGTTGTCGATCTCGGCTTGTTCAAGTCGTTCCGTCTCACCGAGCGCTTCGGCCTGCAGTTCCGTAGCGAAGCATTTAACCTTCTCAACACCGTTCAGTTTGCCGGCCCCAACCGTATTCAGGGCGATCCAAACTTCGGCCGTATCACTGGTTCGCAAGGCGGCACGGAGCGTAAGTTTCAGCTCTCTCTCCGAGTTAGCTTTTAAGCGTGGCAACAAACAAGAAGAAAGGTCTCCCCTTGACGGGGGAGGCCTTTTTTCTTGTTTAATGGTGATTGAGAATGATGCAAGCTTCCGTTCAACAGCTCGAGCAAGACATCGCCGCTCATCCCGGCGACGCTCTTCTGTGGATCCAATTGGCTCGCACCCACATGACGCTCAAAGAGCCGGTGAAGGCCCGCCAGGCGATTCGCCGGGCTGAGCTTGCTGCGACGCACCAACCAGAGATACAACACGCCCTCGCCCTCTATTACGCTCAGAACGGCAATCGTAAACGAGCTGCAGAACTGGAACTGGCTTTCGCCCGTAGCCCAAAGGCAGACACCTTCGCTCCAGCCAGAGCAGCTTTCTTATGCGCCGAATCCGGCCTCACCAAAGACGCGATCGCAATGGGCGAGCTAGCCATTACACGGCAAGACCGCGGTGATCTTCGTGCCCTCCTCGCCAAGCTCTACCTATCTTCAGGTCAATCAGAAAAGGCCACACTTCACTTTCGCCAGTGGATTCGTCTGGAGCCGTATCTCGAGCAAGCTTATGTGGACTTCTCAGCCAGCCTCCTCCAGCAAGGCCGATTTGTCGATGCTCTTTCCATTCTTGAAGAGGCTAGGACCAAGTTCGATAAAAGTCCTCAGATCATCGTCTCCCTTGGTGTTAGTTATTACGGCATGCGCCGCTTCCCAGAAGCTGCCGCAAGCTTTCTCAGTGTGACCGATTTCGCCCCAACCGTCGAACAACCTTACCTCTTCCTCGCCCGTATGCTCGACCAACTGGACGCATTCATGCCAGAAATCCTCAAACGTTTCTCAGCCTGGAACGACGCCGACAAGACCAGCAATCAACCGCCTTTCGTTTACGCCAAAGCTCTTCTGGCCGCGGGCCAGTCTAAACAAGAGGCAGAAGTTTTGCTTCAAGAATCAATCCGCAGAAACAACAAATTCTGGGCCGCCCACTTTGAACTTGGCACACTTCTAGACAGCCGTCGCAACTGGGCCGGTGCCCGTTTGGCCCTCGAAGCAGCCATCACCCTAAGCCCCAACCAGGCAGCTCCCCACTATCGCCTGGCCCGTGTCTACGACCGTCTCAATCTACCCATTAAGGCCGCCGAAGAACGCAAGAAACACGCGGCAATTCTGGCGGCAACCAAGCTCAAGGGTGGCATGGTGCCGATAGATTAAAACGACGCTCTTTCCTCACCGACCCCTTGGCGAATAGTCGCCTAGTCTCCGTCTTTGAGCTGGTATGCGAGGTAGTATTCGTAGCCCATCTGGGAGATGAGTTCGAGTTGGGCTTCGAGATAGTCGACATGGGCTTCTTCGGCCTTGAGCAGGGATTCGAGCAGTTCTCTCGAGCCGTTGTCGCCTTCTTCTTTGGCGGTGCGAACGAAACGATTGTAGCTTTTTACAGATTCCAGTTCGAGCTTGAGATCACTCTCAAACTGGGCCTTGACCGATGAGCCGACCGTCAGTTCCATTGGGCGAGTGAGGTTGGGTGTGCCTTCGAGAAAGAGGATGCGCTGCATGAGGGATTCGGCGTGGCGCATTTCTTCGATCGACACCTTGCGAATGTACTTGGCCAGGTGCAGGTAACCCCAGTCTTCGCACATCATGGCATGAATGAAATATTGATTGATGGCGAGAAGTTCTTCTCGCAGCGCTTCGTTCAGGACGCTAATAACTTTTGGGCTGCCTTGCATACTCGCTAGATCCTTGTTTCGTGGTTACCGTATTCGGGGATACTCACAGGATCGCAAGAATTGGGGGCATTCCATTGGGGAGTTTGGGGATTTTCTCAATAGCCGAATAGCCCGAGCCCGAAGTAGTTGAGATAGGATTGGGCTTGTCCGGGGAGGACTATGCGCATTTTTCTATTGATGGTGTTTGCTGCCGCCGCTTATTCGCAGGAGTGGGTGGATCTGTTTAACGGCAAGAATCTGGATGGTTGGGTGGTGAAGATTGCCGGGCATGAGTTGGGGGATAACTATGGCGATACGTTCCGGGTGCGGGACGGGGCGATTGTCGTTTCTTATGACAAGTACAAGGAGTTTGGGGCGCGGTTTTCGCATTTGTTTTTCAAACAGAAGTTTTCGCATTACCGGTTGGCGATGGAGTATCGAATCGTGGGTGAGCAGATGAAGGATGCGCCTGCTTATGCGCGCTTGAATAGCGGAGTGATGGTGCATTCGCAGTCGCCGGAATCGATCCTGAAAGATCAGGATTGGCCGATTTCGGTGGAGGCGCAGTTCTTAAGTAACGACGGAGATTTGAAGCGGCCGACGATGAATGTGTGTACGCCGGGGACGGAGATCTTTATGAAGGGCGCGATGGTGAAAGCGCACTGTACGAATTCGACGTCGAAGATATTGCGCGGGGAAGGGTG
The DNA here is from genome assembly GCA_964653845.1 of uncultured Bryobacter sp. GTDB lineage: Bacteria > Acidobacteriota > Terriglobia > Bryobacterales > Bryobacteraceae > Bryobacter. The sequence continues at coordinate 2,341 of CAZZGS010000112.1, read as the reverse complement.
GGTGAAGGTGGAAGTGGAGGTGTTGGGGTCGAAGAGAGTTAGGCATTTTGTGGAGGGGGAGCAGGTCTTGCAGTATGAGGATCCGCAGATTGGAGGTGGGGTGGCGAACCGGTTTGACCCGGCGGTGAAGGTGGACGGTAAGGTCTTGAGTGAGGGGTATATCGGATTGCAGAGTGAGAGCCATCCGGTGGAGTTTCGGAATATCCGCTTGTTGCAGTTGAAGGGGTGTATGAACCCGAAGGCCAAGAACTTCAAGAAGCAGTATGTGGAGCCGGATGAGGCGGCTTGTGTGTTTGGGCGCTAGTTAGCGCTTGCCGATTGCGCCAAAGACTTTGTCTATCGCTGGCCCGAGGTTAGCGTTTTGGAGCTGGTTTAGCGCGCAGGTGGAGTGAGCCGAAGTTGTTGAGCTGGGTGCGGGTTTTGGCTCCACCGGAAAACCAGTCTTCGTGGTGGAAATTGCCGAAGTTGCCGGTGCCGGATTCTGGCGTGTCGAGGTCGCCGAGGGCGATGTTGATGCCGACTTCACGATCGCCCATCGAGGGAGACCAGAACTTGCCGGGTTCGACTTCCACGCAAGGGTTGAGCGAGATCGACCATTCGATGATGTAGCCTTTGCGGTTGGGCTTGACGCTGGTGGCAGCGATCATCGCTTTTGTGTCGATCCAGCTTGAGTATGTGGCGAAGGCTTTGGCGTCTCGACGGGGTTCTCCTTCAAGCAGGCCACCCTTACCGATGCCACCGAGGCGGCTTTTTGTCAGGTTCACGACCATCTGCCAGGAGCGGCCATTGCCTTCGACTGATTCGTCGGCCTTGAAGGTGTTGGTCGCGTTGAGCAGGATTTCCATCTCGTCGCCAAACCAGGGGAAGGCTTCACGCGAGGGTTTGCCGTCGACGTAGTCGTGGGCTTTGGGATTTTCTTGAGGCAGCCAGCGTGGAGTGTCGATGCCGTATAGAAGATCGTCGTCGATTTCGAAGGCGAAGTAGAGGCGCTGGCCGTCGTGCTTGACCCAGCCCTTGAGGTTGAGGTCTTTGGGGTCAGTGGTGGGAGAGAAAGTGTGGGCCCAGTCGAGAACGCCGGTGATGGGTGTTGCATCGGCCCATTCGCCCTTGGAGAGCTTGCCATCGATCTTAGGAGTTTTGCCGGGGAAGGCGTCGAGGGACTTCCTGGGCTGCGCGAAAAGCGTGGCAGCGAGCAGGAGCAGGATTGGAAGGGCGCGGGTCAGCGCTTTTTCCTTCCAGGAGCTGGAGGTGCAGGTGGAGCGGCCATACCCAGGGCTTTAAGTTCGTCTTTGGCGAGGACTGCTTGTGCAGAGGATGGGGCCTTCTTGATCAGGTTGCGCAGCTCAGCGACTGCGGCGGTGCGTTGCCCCGACTTGGCGAGGGCGCGGGCTTTTTCGAGTTGCGCATCGAGAGCCTTGGGGTAGTCGGGGTATTTCTCAAGCACTGCGTCGAGCGCCTTGACGGCATCGTCGTAGCGATTGAGGCTCATGTAAACGAGGCCAAGATTGAACTGCGCGTTGGGGGCGTAGCTCTCGGTGGGGAAAAATTTCAAGTAGTCTTCGAATTGCTTGGCAGCGAAGTCGAGTTGACCGCCATTACGGGCGGTGAGCGCTGCGGTGTAGAGGCTTTCGCTGGTGATGCCGGGGGGTGGGCCCGTGGGAGCGGCAGGCGCAGGAGCCGGAGGAGGCGCAGAGAGGGTGCGAATGGCGTTATTCATATCGCTCAACTGGGACTGGAGTTTCTTGATGAGCTCTGCAACTTCAGAGACCGATTCTTTCATCAGGGCAAACTCGGTGGCCATCTGGTCGACCTTGGTATTGACACCGGCGACAGGGGCCTGGAGTGAGGTTTGCTGGTCTTTGAGTCTGTCGCCGATGGTCTTGTCGAGGATGGCGAGTGAGGTGTTGGACTTGTTAGCGGTATCGAGGGACTGCTGAACGAGGACGTTGAGAGCGGCAAACTTCTCGTCCATCGAGCTCTTCATGCTGCGCACTTCGTTCTGAAGCAGCGCGACGTCGCGCTGGATTTCGAGGATCTTGTCTTTTTGAGCAAAGACAGGTACGGCAAGAACGAAGGCGAGCGTGAAGAGCGCGAGTGGACGCATAGTTTCCCTTAGATTGGTTTAGTTGGCGCTGAAGTGGGCGCGGCGATTCTTCTGATAGCAGCCTTCGCTGGTTTCAGAACAGGCCGGCTTTTCATTGCCGTAGCTGATGACCTTGAGCTTGTCGGCGGGGACGCCGAGGTTGACCAGGTAATCTTTGACCGAGGTGGAGCGACGGTCACCGAGACCGAGATTGTATTCGGCGGAACCGCGTTCGTCGCAATGGCCTTCGATGGTTAC
>CAZZGS010000111.1:8857-10069 GCA_964653845.1 uncultured Bryobacter sp. | reverse complement strand
TCGGCCGCGACCCACCCGTCCAGGCCCCACCACGCTGCTTCACCCGCTCAATCCGTTCTCTCAGCGGAGGATGCGTAGACAGATACTTGAGCGTTGTCTCAAACCCGCGCTCCTCACTACCCTTTGAAAGATTCTCAAATGCCTTCTGCATCTCCACCGGGGCAATCCCGGCCCGCATCAGCGTATCGAGCGCCACATCATCGGCACTCTCTTCATCAGACCGGATAAAGTGCAACACCGTCAGATTCCCGGCCAGATCTCCCAAAATCCCAGGATCACCAATCACCAGCGAAAGAAAAGCCTGCAATCCCACTGCCCGAACAATCCCCTTCATCGAATGCCGCTGCACCACATGCTGCATCTCATGCGCCAACACTGCCGCAAGCTGCTCCGGGCTATCCATCTTCTCAATCAATCCGCTAAACACGACAATATGCCCCCCAGGCGCCGCCATCGCATTCACTTGAGGGTTCTTCACAACTCGTACATCAAACTGATACGCGCTCTGGGGCATCGCACTCTCCAGCCGCGAAACGGCCGCCTTCACCAGTGCCTTGGTGGCATCATCCTCACAAACACTCCCCGGCCTCGTCACCCCCGCCACAACAGCACGCCCCAACTGCTCTTCCAGCGATACCGGCACCAACCGTACCACCCCCGCCAGCACCATTGGAATGCTCTGCCAAAGCAGATACCCGCTGAGCCCAATCAGGCACAAGGCCCCAACCGCCAGCGAAATCAACTTCAATTTCATATTCAGAGCACCTGATTCCCAACTAGATTCGTAATGAAGGCGAGCCAACCTCCGAAACTTTGATCTATTCCAAATACCATCATATTTCTCAACGGGCAACGCTCTGACCTGCAACCCGAAACGCGTACCAGCCTGAACCGAGAAAAACAGGAAAGGCGGACTGAGCGGATGAAGAAGATTCGATTCAGTGAAGGACAGATTCATGGAGCCGAAAGGCTGCTGAGAGCAGGCCGGACGGCTCAAACGGTTGGTTGCCGATTTGAGCTTGGACCGGAAAGCCCTGCCATGGGTGATTGAAAAAAACGGATGGAGCTTTCCAGCAAAGGGCGCGGTGATGCTGGTTTCAATTTTTTTGCATGGTTACAACCGGAGACTTCATAAAACTATTTTAGCCAAGCAAAATTGAAACTAAGGTAATTAATTCAGCCAATAGCATGTAAAAATTACCTAGTTTTTTT
>CAZZGS010000111.1:3361-8757 GCA_964653845.1 uncultured Bryobacter sp. | reverse complement strand
TGGTATCGACTACAACATCTCTTTATAGTTACAAATCTTCCAATTTGGCTTTGATCAAGGAACTGCGAGAGACGCGAGAACTGGCCCCAGGATTTCCCATCCCACCGCTAGAACTGAAGAATACGAGCAACAGAAGCTCAACCATGGATTTCAGCGAATGCAAACATGATTTTAGACTTTTGTTCATAATGTCGCCTTTCTGTAAATACTGCAGAGTTTCAACGGCTGCATGGAAGAACTTGGCTATGAATAACCCAAGCTGTAGCGCTGCATTGGACATTACCGGATACGGATTAGCAGATCAGAGAAATGACCAAGAGCTGGCGCTTTATTCATTCACTCCGTATTTCTACATGACTTCCGTTAGTCAGCTTTACCAACTGAACATTAAAACAGTACCTCAGACCATTGTGACTGATTCAAACTTTAAGGTAATACACGTTTGGACCGGACTTTTGGGGCCAGCTAGCTCAAATGAAGTCGAAAGGCTCCTCCAGCAGCGGTCGGCAAATTCTTCAATTGAATGAAGCGGTTGTTGGGCATCATGGCCCGCTGCAGCCGAATATTTATTTTCCAAAACCAGAAGGACACTAACTCTACGAAAACATTTTCGAGATTTGTACTAGTAGCGGTAGCTGGCTGGGCTTTATCTTTATCGATATTGCCTTCGCTGGTCGCTCAAGATGACAGTAAAGATGGCTTCGCGTGTACCGGCCAAGCATGTCCTGGGACATGCAGCAATGGTTGCAATTGCGTTCTAAACAAGTGCCGTTAGCCCACTGAAAAATATGGCCTCCTGCCATGACGTCTGCGTAGGAGGCTATAGAACGGTAATTTAAACAAATGAAGAGCAATCTAATCACTATTGCGCTTTCGGGGCTCTCGCTTTTAGCGGGACTCAGTTGCTACCTTTTGGCAACACACATCCTCATACCACTTAGAGTCGTTCTTTCGTCAAACATTTTCACTATAGAATCCATTGACTCCAGGACTGCCAATGCAACCCTCGGGCTCTCTGGTATTGAGATTGAGAAGCTTCGCGAACATCTTGGCGAATCAGCAACAATCACCCCTTTTCGCGTTTCCAACTCTGAGATACGAAGCGCTGATGGTGCATCTTTTCGGCACCTCCTGCGCTTGGGACGCGACGATGCCGATCTGAAGCCCTTGCAGAAAGCGTTGGGCGGTCTTTCCCCTCTGTCTGAAACACAATGCGTTGATCCTGGTATTCCTCCTAATTTTAAATTTTCCTTTCTAAAGGTTGATGGCGAAGCCTGCACTGTCGTTTCGGTTCCTTGGAACCCCTGGGTGCTCAAGCTCCTAAGTGGTCGTCAGGATCTTGGTTTAATCTCAAGGATTAGCCGCCGTGAAGCATATCTTCATCCAGACAATATTGTTTACCGCGCAATTGTGATACCGAAAGATGATGCTTCAAGCACTGAAAAACGTGTGCGGGATGCATTGTCTACCTTTCAGCTGCCAAGGCCTTCCGCGCAGCTATTGGGAGCAAAGCACATTTTGAAAGCCACTCTTTGGAGAGAGATGTTTTTCCAATCTCAAAGGGTTTTGATCGTTCTCATTCTTATTTTGGCAGTGGCAACTCTTGCGTCTGGCCTGATCGCAACATTGAGCCTTGGGCTGTCTCGGGGTGTTCTGCAGAAACGTCAGGATTGGATTCGGTCAACATTGGGTGAGTTGCCGCGAATTAAGATTGCACGTCTGCTATTTGAGAATTCCAAAACTTTTTGTCTATCTTTGCTGTTGACCATTGGTGGTGCTTTTGGCTTCAAATTTGCATTTCAAATTGAGGATTGGTCGTGTGTGATACTTGAATTTGCATCCATTGGTTATCTGATTCTATTGATGGCATCTTTCGCTTTAGGCCGAATTTTGGCGAGCGCCAGGCTTCCCATACCTCAACTCATGGCCTGGGCTATAGCACTTCAATTAGTCGCCTTTTCTGTCTGTTGCATAACTTGGGTAAGTCGGTACGAAAATTTTTTGCGTCTAACGGCATCGAGAGAGCTTGAAGCCTGGCAGACAACAGTGGCCTGGAGAATTACCTTGGATTCACAGCTCGTATCCTCAAAACGATGGAAAGCGGAACTAGCCAAAGTCCATCAGTACTTGACGGGCTCGCCCGAAGAAGCGGCATACATTTACCCTTTGCCAACCGACCAGCCGTTGGGAGTTGTGCTGAGCGCGCCAAATTCGCCAATCCAAACGAGTCTAGTAGTAAGAACTTTTGACACCACCCGCACCGCTCTAAAGCAACTCGGACTAAAATGCACCGACACGGGCACGCTTTCAGAGTCGCGGATGGAGAAGGGCGTAATGCTGACAGAGTCGGTTTCGCGCGCTCTTTATGGAAAACACCCTACTAATGGCGCGTCAGTGCGCTATCTAGGGGCAGAGTATCAAGTAGTTGGAATTTGCCAGGATCCACATTGGAGCGCTGTACCCTCAGTATTCATGTTTGAGCCTGTCAATTGGGCTTACTTGTTGCTCTCGTCTCAAGACGGAGGCAAAGACATTTCAAAATCAGCAGGTCAGAATCTGTTGCTATCCAGCCGCGCTTGGGAGTTTTCGACAAAACCCAAACCTCTAACGGAGTATTGGCTCAATCTTTTTCTGCCAGAAGCGGAGCGCGTTGCTCTTTTGAAAATCATGACAGGACTCGCATTCACCTCAACATGGATCGGACTTTTTTGGTTCTTAGCCTCGGAGAATATTCGGACCCTACCGGTTTCTGCTATTCGACTGGCAGTTGGAGGTCCAATCCCAGTCGTTGCCCGGCAGATGTCTCGGCCGATTTTTCTTGCCTCATTGATTGCGAATTCGGTTGGTTTGGGCATTGCGCTCGCTGCTGAGGCACAAGACAATATCTGGTCACCTGATGCAATAACAACTGCGATCGGTCTTGCTACCTTCATTACCTTGCTAGAACTATTGATTATATATATCTTTGCTGTGGCTTTCTTGATGCCATCTGCATTTTCCAGCAAATTGTACAGTCTTCTAAACAGTTCAGAATCCACGCGCCGAATCTGAAAAAGCAGGGTTTTCCTAAAGAAGTGGAAGGCTACAACCCAAAACCAGCATCAATACCAGCGTCCGTTCCTAGCGCATCGCCAAGCGTATCTCCAAAAGCGGAGCCCGCCGTAGCCGCCTGCGCTAATAGTTGGACGCGTGGCAATTGCTCCAGTTGCAGATTCTCAGTCACGTATCGCAACTGCCTGCAAACAGCCCAAGGCAATCCGATCCCAAAAGTAAAGACTGTCAGCAGCGCATTGGTAAAAGTTAAGATCAACAACCCGTCGCCGCTTAATGTTGAGCGAAATGGAACACCCGCAAACTTCGTATGCTGCCAGTTGAAATTACCCACCTTCGCCGCATACCAGAATCGATAGAGTGTAAGCGTCGGAAAGAACAAAAGCAGCAACTTCACATAAGGCCAAAGCAAATCCTTGCCGTCACCTCTAAACTCAAACTGCTGCCCGCCAAACCAGGTATTCTCCACCACATAGCGCCTTAAATTCGTGATGAATATCGGCAGATACAAGCTCAGGCTGATCGCCGTCAGAAACAACCCCGTCCACACCATCGTTGTCAGCTTCCAGAAATCTCCGCGATAAGCAAAGCGTCGCCCCTGCCAGCTCGTTCTGCCCCAGCGATAACGAATCGCCCCATGCAACGCCAGTGGAGCCAGCAGCGCAAAACCCAGCACAATAACAAGCCCAATGATCCCGGATGCCTCTCGCTCCCCAAAGATGACCAGCGCCAATCCAGCGCTCCCATAAAACAGGATCACCACACCCATCAGCTTCAGCCAGCCCAGAAACATCTCTTTGCCCGTACCATGAAAGGCAAATGGCTGCCCCGCCAAGCGAATCTGCGACCACAAATACTGCCGCACAGCCACACGGCCCCAAAAGCTGTAAATGCCGAGCGTAAAAATGCTGAAGAAGATCAGCTTCAGGTAGAGCACCAACAAAGTGGCACCATCGCCAGTGAAATCAAACCGCCCAGGCTCTGGCGCTGGTTGGATAAACGTTGCATCTGGGCTGAACAAATAGCCACACTTACAACGCAAAGGAGTCGTCTCGTAGTCAGTTCCGCAGTTCGGGCAATAAGCCATGCCCGCCAGTCTAACTCAATCGTCGTCGTCGGAGGAAGATGTAACCTTCAACACAGCCAGGAAGGCTTCCTGTGGAATCTCCACCCGGCCCACGCGCTTCATCCGCTTCTTGCCTTCCTTCTGTTTATCCAGAAGTTTGCGCTTACGGCTGATGTCGCCACCGTAACACTTGGCAATCACGTTCTTTCGAATGGCCGAAATCGTCTCGCGGGCAATGATCTTGGCGCCAATAGCAGCCTGCAACGCCACTTCAAACATCTGCCGCGGAATCAGCTTGCGCAAACGCTCAATCAGAATGCGACCGCGCTCGTAAGCAAAATCCTTATGCACGATCATCGACAGTGCATCCACCGGCTCCCCGGCCACCATCACATCCAGTTTCACCATCGGCGAAACGCGCATGCCCGCCAAATGGTAATCAAGTGAAGCGTAGCCCCTCGAGCAACTCTTCAAGCGGTCGTAGAAGTCGAGTACCACCTCATTAAGCGGCAACTCATAAACCAGCATCACGCGCTGATTGCCGATAAATTCAAACTTCCGCTGCATGCCGCGCTTCTCTTCCACCAGTGCCAGAATCTCGCCAATGTATTCTTCGCGAGTAATGATCGTGGCCTCAATAATTGGCTCTTCGACCTTGTCAATTTCAGTCGGATCCGGGAAGCGTTGCGGATTGTCCACCGTAATCGCATTGCCGTTCATCAACGTGATTTTGTATCGCACGCCCGGCGCTGTGGTGATCAGGTTGATATCGAATTCGCGCTCCAGTCGCTCCTGCACGATCTCCATATGCAAAAGCCCCAGAAAGCCACAGCGAAAGCCAAAACCCAACGCCGCCGAGCTTTCCGATTCGTAACTCAAGGCACTATCGTTCAGACGCAATTTCTCCAGCGCCTCACGCAGCAATCCATGCTCGCTGCTTTCTACCGGATAAAGCCCGGCAAAGACCATCGGCTTGATCTCCTGGAAGCCCGGCACTGGCTCGGTTGCCAGTCGCCCTTCCTCCATGATCGTGTCGCCAATCTGTGCCTCGGACACAGTCTTGATGTTGGCAAACAGAAAGCCCACCTCGCCCGCGCTCAACTCCTCACAAGGAACAGGCTTTGGCGACTGATACCCCAACCCATCGACCTCGAAAACCTTGCCGCCGGCATTCAGCCGAATCTTCATGCCCTTGCGGATCTTGCCGTCCACCACCCTCATCAGGATGATGACGCCGCGATAGGAATCAAACCAGCTATCGAAAATCAACGCTCGCAGA
>CAZZGS010000111.1:0-3351 GCA_964653845.1 uncultured Bryobacter sp. | reverse complement strand
TCTTCCACCTTGCCGCGAGGATGAGGAACCTTCTTCACCACGGCCTCGAGGATTTCTTCAATCCCGATGCCATTTTTAGCACTCGCAAGCACCGCCTCGGACGCATCCAGGCCGACCAGCGTCTCGATCTGCTCGCGAATCCGCTCGGGCTCCGCGCTCGGCAAATCGATCTTGTTGATCACCGGGATAATCTCAAGATCAAGACCCAGTGCAAGGTAAGTATTGGCCAATGTCTGAGCTTCTACACCTTGCGATGCATCGACAATCAGCAATGCCCCTTCACAGGCCTGCAGGCTGCGCGACACTTCATAACTGAAGTCCACATGCCCCGGCGTGTCGATCAGATTCAACTGATAGACGATGCCATCTTTGGCCTTGTAATTCAACCGCACTGCGTGGGCTTTGATGGTGATTCCGCGTTCTCTCTCGAGGTCCATCGAGTCGAGAACTTGGGCCATCATTTCACGCTGACTCAAGGCTCCGGTCACTTCCAGCAGGCGATCTGCCAACGTGGATTTGCCATGGTCAATGTGCGCGATGATCGAGAAGTTCCTAATAAATACTGGATCCATGCGCTAAACTGAGGGTACCTCTTCAGTATCCCATATGTCGTCTTTTCTTCCCCATGAAATCAAGGTGCGCGAAGGCTCGGGCTCTGCCCAGGGCCTCCGTATCGCCATTGTGGTGAGTAGATTCAACGACCTTGTCACAGACCGGTTGCTCTCTGGTGCCCTCGATGCTTTTGCTCGGGCCGGGTCGGGCGTTGACGATTTACAAGTTATCAAGGTCCCAGGTGCCTGGGAAATGCCGGTCGTTGCTGCAACACTGGCAAAACTCGGCCAGACAGACGCCATCGTCTGCCTCGGCTGTGTCGTTCGGGGAGATACCCCACACTTCGACTATGTCGCCGGCGAAAATGCCCGCGGCTTGACGGCGGTAGCAACGGATAGCGGAATCCCCATCCTCAATGGGGTCCTGACGACCAACACCATGCAACAGGCGCTCGATCGCGCCGACGGGATCATGGGTAACAAAGGTGCTGAAGCGGCAGTCGGTGCAGTAGAGATGGTGCATCTGCTCAGGCAACTTAAGGGCGCGAAGGGATAACAGGGGATCATGGCTAGTCGAAGAAAATCGCGCGAACGTGCGCTACAAGTTCTGTTTTTGTGCGATCTTGGCACCTACGAAACAGAAGCCGCCATCGAAGCGTATTACGACACGCTCCACAGTGAAGACGAAGACTTCTCGCGTCTGGCCAAAGACAAATTCATGGAAGAACTCGTGCGCGGCACCATGGCCAAGCGCGATGCCATCGATGTCCGCATCGGCCAGGCCAGCGAACATTGGCGCATCGATCGCATGCCCTCGGTTGATCGCAACATCCTTCGCCTCGCCGGCTTCGAGCTACTCGAAAACATACTCCCTTACGCAGTCATCATTGATGAAGCGCTAGAACTCGCCCGCCGCTACAGCGGCCCCGACAGCGTCTCCTTCGTCAACGGCGTTCTCGATTCCATCCGCGCCAGCCAGGAGCGGCCCGCTCCCAAAGTTCTCGCCGCCGGCCAATCACTTCCCGATACAGAAGGTTGAGAAGATCCGGTTCAGGATGTCATCAGCCGTAGTCGCCCCGCTCACCCCGTCAATCCCTCGCAACGCCCCATAAAGATCCAGCAGCAGCATCTCATGCGGAATATGCGATTCAATAGCAACCCGCGCCCGCTCCAGATTTTCACGAGCCTCAGTCAATAAGCCCTTCTGCCGCAGACTCGTAATGAACCCGTCATCAACCTCAGGCGAAAACGTACCAACAATCCTCGCCCGCAACAAAGCTAAATTCTCTCCCGTAAGAGCCGATACCCCAATCGCCTCACCCAACTCCACGCCACCAACATCACACTTGTTCGCAACCAACAAATAACGCCCCTGCTCCCGCGCCCGATCGAGCAACACTCGTGTCTCCTCATCAAGACCAACCGAAGCGTCATAAACCACCAGCGTCAAGTCCGCGTCCGCCATCGCCTGATGGCTCCGTTCAATCCCCAGCGACTCCACCAGATCGCTCGACTCGCGAATCCCCGCCGTATCCACAAACCGCACCGGGATCCCCTCGATCGAAGCCGACTCCGTCACCAGATCCCGCGTTGTGCCCGCAATTTCCGTCACAATCGCGCGATCCTGCTCAAGCAGCGCATTAAAAAGGCTCGACTTCCCAACATTCGGCCGGCCCACAATCGCCAGCGTCAACCCCTCATGCACAATGCGTCCAAACCGGAAGCTCGCCTCAAGCTGCGCAACACCAGTTGTAATGGGCGCAAGCCGCCGCAACAACTCCGCATCCGGCGCAACCGAAACATCATCCTCGGCAAAATCAATCCCCGCCTCAAGCAGCGAAATCATCTCGACCAACTGCTCCTTGAGCGGCCCAATCCTTCGACTCAAAGACCCGCCCAACTGTTGCGCTGCAACCTTGGCCTGATACAGCGTCGTAGACTCGATCAGATCGCGAATCGCCTCCGCCTGTGGCAAATCAATCCGGCCGAGCAGATACGCCCTCAAGCTAAACTCGCCAGGCAAAGCCAACCGGGCCCCAAACTCTGTAGCCCTTTGCACGCAATGCCGCAAAATCACTGGTGCCCCGTGGCACGACACCTCAACCACATCCTGACTGGTAAAGCTCTGCGGCGCACGAAACCAAGTCGCCACAACCTCATCCACAATCGCCCCGCTCTCATCCCGCAAAGTACAAAGCGTCGCCCGCCGCGCCTCAGGATCAATAAACGAATGCAAAAAGCCGGAGGCAACATGCAGTGCCTCCGGCCCGGATATTCTTACCACGCCGATCCCGCCACGCCCAGGGGGCGTCGAGATCGCAACTATGGTGTCGTTAAGATTCAAACTCGCCTAGCGATTACCGCTGTTGTCCCCACCAGGGCGAGGTCCGCGGTATCCACCGCCACCACCACCGGCAGGACGACCACCGCCTCCACCAGGACGACCTCCACTCGGACGACCACCACCGAAGCCACCCCCACCAGGACGGCCATCACGCCTCGGCCCACGATCTCCGCCACCACTTGGACGGCCTCCACTGGGTCTACCGCCACCAGGACGACCCCCACTAGGGCGACCGCCGCCGCGACGATCCCGAGGATCACCGGCGGGAGGAGCAGGCGTTGCCATCCCAGCAGGGATAATCACAACCTGACGGCCACCACCCACACCCACGCTCTCGCTGCGGATCTCCGTTTCCGGACGCAGCGTCATGTGAATAATGCGGCGCTCGCGGCTGCTCATCGGGCTGAAGAAGAACGGAACCCCGCCCGACTTCACCTTGTCCGCTGCCGTCTGCGC
>CAZZGS010000110.1:9480-10096 GCA_964653845.1 uncultured Bryobacter sp. | reverse complement strand
CTGCTCGACCAGAAGGCCGCCGAGCGCTTGCTAAAGACCCCCATTGAGCACATCACATTAAGCTTTGACGGGGCCACTCAGGAAAGCTTCGAGTTCTATCGCAAGGGTGCCAAATTTGACCGCGTCCGTGAGAATTTCGTCCGCTTTGCCAAGATGAAAGATGCCATGAAGGCGAAGGTTCAAGTCGTTGTCCAGATGGTGCGGATGGAAAAGAACTGGGACGAAGTTGAAGACTTTGAACGCTTCTGGAAAGCGATTCCGGGCGTAGATCAAACCAGGGTCAAGGCCGACGAGACTGATCTGATGAGCCCGGACGGCGGCCATTCTCCGGGAGACTTTTCGCACCCCTGCCACTACCTCTGGCGCGGGCCAATGTATGTGAAACAAAACGGCGATGTTTACCCCTGCTGTCAGAGCTACATGCTCGATGGCAAGCCAGTGGGCAAGATCGGCGAGGTGCCACTCGAGCAGATTTGGAATTCACCCGAGATGGAGCGCATGCGTACGCTCCACACCACCGGACGGGCAGGTGAAATCGATATCTGCTCCAAATGCCGCACCGCGATCCCGCATCCTCTTCTGGTAGCCGGTAGCCTCATATTTCACGGCAGAACCG
>CAZZGS010000110.1:0-9470 GCA_964653845.1 uncultured Bryobacter sp. | reverse complement strand
AACCGTTCGGAAATTACTACCCTGGGTAGAGAAATTGGCTTATTGGAGCCGTCTTCCGGTACAACTTTTGCGGCCGCAAAAACAGGCGCGGCCGCTTGGGAGAAAACCTTCCGATGATCTGGTTCAGATCACTTCACCGAAAGACTGAATTCACGCAGTATTTCTTGTTGTCCGCCAGACTTGAGCCTTAGCCAATACTGACCCGCTTCAAGACCCGAGACGCTAAGCCTGCCCGAACTCAGATCCAATTTGCCGCTCGACTTGAGTTGACCGTCGACCCCTGATAACTCCCAGTCATAAGAAGTTGCCGACAGCCCGGTCAAGTCAGGCTTGAGGTTTAACGATTTATGAGCGGGCGCAACCAGCCTGGTTTCGTTGCGAACAGCCACCAGGTCGATACTTGCAGGCTCAGTGCTTTGTTCGAGAAGTCCAGGCACGAAGACCAATAAAGCGGCACTTGCAGCAATTGCGATTGGTAAGTAATTGCGAAATTTGTTCGGTTCCGGGTTTGCAGCTACTGTCTTGGCCCCGGCGACAGTAGCCTCCACAAATAACTCCATCTTTTCGAGCCTTGTTTGGCAATAGCCACAGACAAGAATGTGCTCCTCCACAACAGCGATGTCTTCCTCCGACGACAATCGACCGAGTGAATACACTTCCAGTGCATCCTCGGTCAGGTGGGATCCATTGAGAATCTGCAGCGCAGATTCGTCCCGTTCAGGCAAACGCCTATCCATTCATGGCCTCCAGTACGATGTCGCCGATGCGGGGGAGGATACTTCCGGCGACTGGCTCGTATATATCGATAGTGGAATCACGCCGATCTTTTTCTCACAAAAAATGATTTGAGATTACTTTTTGCCATCCGCCGCCGGCCCTCATCGCTGAATCGCTGTTTTGCGCGAGATTTGAGCAGTCGGAATTGCGTGTCGTTAAGGCCCATTTCCGCACAGATTTGCTCTTGAGGCTGTTCGAGCAGATAGAAGCGAGTCAAAATCTCCCGATCCCGGCGCGAGCAATCTCGCAGAATTTCTTCCATGATCTGAGAGTTCTGCGCCCGGATCGCCCCTTCCTCGGGGCTCATATGAGAATCTGCGATCGTTACATTGCCATCAATGTCGAGTTCATCGCGCCGGCGCGTATAGTTCTTTTCGATAAAGCTGGCAATCTGCCGGCGAACAATGGTTCGCACAAAGCCCATCAGCCGTTCCGGGTCTCTCAGTTCACCGCGCTGAATTGCTTGTACAACGATCACGAAGGTGTCGTGAACCCGGTCATCGATATCCTGCCGTCCGAGTTGCCGGACAATTAGAAACTTGATACCGCGAGAAAACAGCGTATAGAGTTCTTCCAGTGCTGGCTGGTCGTTGGACTGAATTCGCTGCACCAGATCGGTCCAGTTGATAGCTTGAGTCGGGTTTGGCGGCGGACTCAATTCAATCGGGCTCTCTTGCTGCATGTTTGGATCCGCGTTGGCAGTGTCTTTCTGCCTATCCTCCACTCGCGAAGGTTCGTCAATAGATTGAATGACTAGCATGAATCAGCCTTTAGAAATTGCGAGATATGCCGCCCAATAGGACGGCTTGGAGGTCCATCCGCCTCGGCGGATCATTTGCAGTTGTGCGGCTCGCAGCGACTCGGCAGCGGCTCTCGGACTCCACTTCTGCTGAATTAAATTCTGATAAAAAACCGGGAAAATGGGCCCCTCAGTATCCTGAGTCGGCCACAATGTGGCCACAACAGTGCTGACTCCAGAGATGAGGAATGCTCGAGACAGCCCGTTGATTCCAATGCCCGACACAACTTCGCCTGTCGATGAGCTACAGCCTGAAAGCACCACAAGTTTGGTTTTTGTTCGCACTGCATTCAGGTCGAGAGAGCTGAAAAGGCTGGTGCCACTTTGTCCGCTTGCAGGGCTCAAGGCAATGTTCAGAAGGTGAGGGCTGCCTGCCTGCGGAACAAAATGGGTAGACAGGTGCAAGATATCGGGCGACTGGCTCAGCGTGGCTCCAAGCGCCTCCACTGTTGCCGCAACACCAGTGTGCTGAACCGTGAGCCAATGTTGATTCTTAATCGTATTGAAGCTGTTTTGAAGCTCTTTGGCTGAGGCCGGTAGTCGATTCAACTCCAATCGGCCGAAGGAAGCATTTTTCAAGGGGCTCAACCGGCGGTCCGCCTGGTTGTAAACTGCGTCAGCGATTCCAACTGCCTTATGAGTCCATTCCGGATTCGTTTCCGTCTGGAGAAAGATGGCTGAAGGCAGAACGCGCAGGCTGTGGTCTTCGACAAGGTAGCGCGCACCCGCCCTGTCGGCTGGGAGTGCGGCGATCGGCAGCGTCGAAAGTTCTTGATCTAACACCATCGTCCAGAATGGAGTAGTGCGACGGGAGTATAATTCCTCTCCGAACAATTGCTTAGAAAGTTCCATTCCGGTACTAGAGTTTCCGTTTCGGGATGGATCTTTGATCTCTTTGCGAAATTGTTCAATCCATTGATTCAACTGCGTGCGCGAGGCAATGCGGCGCACAGTGATGCCAGCTCGGGTTGCCGTCCAGGCAAGCGAATATGGTTCGGTCAGGTAGTAGGAGAAAACAACTTCATCCGGGGACAACGACTTGACCCACTCCTTGACTTGGGGGACCCCATCCCTCTTGGCGTGCGGAATGGCTAACCCTGACTCCATCTCAATTACCTTCAGTTTGCTCTCAAGACTGGATAATTCTTCCAACGTACTTGCACTATTGGTTAATGAAACTGCCTGAAGTCTTCGAAATCGAGACAGAGTAGACCAGTATCCGCTAGGAAGTCGATTTGAGAATTCTGAGGCTGGAAACTGAATTGCCCTCATACTGGCGAAGCGGGCCTCCTCGGCCAACCAGAACGATTCCTCCGCTACCCCTACTTGTGCCAAAAGAAATTCAGGCCTGGCGATCGCACCGAGGAATGCAGCTTGTATCTCATGACTCAAATTGGCCTCAAAGTTCAGGAAAGCCGAATCCGAAGGAATTACTTCGAGCCGCCAGGATCGCGCCTTGGACAGCGCACTTCGAAGCTTGGGCAGAGCATCGCCAAAATTCCCCTCGGCTAAGGCAATCCTGGCCCTTTCCCGATCCAGGAGAAAAAGCAGCATGGGTGTTCGGTTTCCTGGGTCCAGATCCTGTGCCACTTGAAGCAGCCGTGATGCACTGGAGAAATCTCTTCGTGCTCGATGGATCATTGCCAAGTGAAGTACTTCGCGCAGCCTGTTCCTGTCCTGATAGGTTGATCTCAGGCGAAATGCTTCAAGTGAATATTTTTCCGCCTCGTGATACTTTTCCATCCCCATTAGCGCCTGTGCATACATGGCAAACGCGTAGGCCCGTCGCAATTCAACAGCGCTTTCCGACCATTTCTTTACCTGAATCCGATATGCCGCAGAAACCTCAACTGAGGGCTGTTTTCCAGCTTCAATCGTTGCCCGCTCAAAAGCCAGCCTGGCATCTGCCGGCTGATTGAGTTTTGAAAATACGTTCATTTGAATCATAAAGCCATGTAAACGTACGTCAGGCAGCATCGAAGATCCATCCAGCGGATAAGGCTTCAGTAAATCTGCAGCACTTTGGGCTTCTCCCAATTCAAGCAGCAGGCTTGCCATGTTGAGTGCTGTGGTGTTTTCTAGCTGTATTAATTTACCGTTCTTGGCTTCTTGGATAGCCTTCCGGTAGAACTTCATTGCTTCCTGGTAAGCCGAAATAGATTGATAACAACCCGCAATGTTAACCAGGAACTGCACAGATAATTGAAGATTGCCTTCCTTTACAGCCAACTCTCTCGCGGCCTTATATTGTTCGACTGCACCTTCAAAATCTTGCTTAACCACCATCTGGTAGGCTTGCTTGCGGATAATGCTAATTTTTTCAAAGCTTTCACTTGGCTTGGAAACCACTTCCCGCACAGGCGACCTTGCAATTGACGTGCAACTGGTGAGGGTCAGCACAAATATGATGAGGGAAGGAAACATTAACCGCAACTAAAGAGTCTTACTTAGTCCTAGAAGTACCGGAACTCGATACTCCTAGGAATATATCAGACTTTTACCCTAGCGATAAGACGCTCCTGAGTTTTGCACAAAAAAATCGCAGGGTGTCGCCTCGGGCATTCATCCAAATTGCTTAGAACAGAAACGGAATGATGATGATGACTGGTTCCATGATCGTCTAACCTCTTGATTTGATTGCTAATTGCCTGACACTCGGTCAGCAGAACCAGTTGAACGGATGGCTCCTTTCACTCCGGCTGCGGTGTCCGAAAAATCACCGCAACTTGTTGAAAACGATGTGGAAAAAATATTTTCTTGTTCTGTGAATGGGTTTTGAGCCTAGAGAATCAGACCTGTTAAGCTGAAATTGCGTCGATGCGCCGAGCAGCACCTTACTTCCTGTTTGCCGTCATCCTTGGGATTGCCGGCCTAGTCTGGTATAGCTACCAGCAGCAGCTTGCCGTTCAAAAACGGAACACAGCGGCTCCCCCACGACCCCTACCAAGCACTCTCAATTCCAAAGCCGAAGGCTTTGTCTACCGAACCTCAGAAGGCACCCGCACAGTGGCCGAACTCCGGGCCAAAGACTACCGGGAGGTCAAGGATCCTGGATATATGGAGCTTGACCGGATGGAACTCCGCCTTTTTCACGAAGATGGCAAGAGCTTTGATCTCGTAAAGGCGGCCAAGGGCAACTTTTACCCCAACGAGAGCCGGCTCAGTAGTGAAAGCGAAGTGGAAGTACAAATGGCCGTTGCTGCTGATGGCGAGCCAACCGGCAAGATCCTCGCGATCAAGGCCCAGGGAGCCAGCCTCGAAATCAAAACCGGAAAAATGGTCAGCCAGGGCCGGGTTGAGTTCAATTTCGAGCAGGAAGGCGGAACAGGTACCGGACATGCCACCGGAGCAGAATACGACCCGCAAACCCACGAACTGCACCTGATGCACACCTCTTTCCTGAAATGGCAACCTAAAGACCCCAAGGCGAAACCGATCGAAGTAGAAAGCGAAGAAGTTCGATATAAAGAAAAAGAGTCGAAGGTTTACCTCTCGCCCTGGTCGAAGATGCGTAAAGAAGATTTCTCGCTCGACGCAGCAAATAGCGAAGTGAACCTCGAAAAGGGCGTGATCCGCCACGTGATGGCAATCGATGCCAAGGGAATCGACCGCGCACCGAAGCGCCAGGTGGACTATGCCGCCAAAACACTGAATGTCGACTTCAATCCCCGAGGCCAGGTGGAAAAGGTCATCGCCGAAGACGATGCCAAACTCAACACAACTGGAGACAATGGCAAGACCCGGGCCTCGGCCCGGCGAATGGATCTCTTCTTCGTCGTGGGAGACAAAGAGTCATTGCTCGACAAAGCGCTGGCTAACGGCAAGGCAAGCATAGAATCGATTCCAGCCGTCAAGGCTGGTCTACCTATGGCAGAAACCAAGCTCCTGCGCAGCGAAAGTATCGAAATGAAGATGCGCAAGAATGGCCAGGATATGGAAACAGTCCAGGTGCATGCCCCAGGCACTCTCGATTTCCTCCCCAACCGTCCCACACAGCGCAAGCGCCATCTCGAGGGCGATCGCATGACCATCCAGTACGCTGCCACCAATCAGATCGAATCCTTCCGCAGCATAAACGTCGCGACCAAAACCGACCCGGAAGCCAATGCGAAGAAAGGTTCGCAGCCCATGCTCACCTGGAGCAAGGATCTTGAGGCTCGCTTTGATCCTAAAACAGGTGAAATTCAGCGCCTCGAACAGTGGAACGATTTTCGATATCAGGAAGGTGAGCAGCGAGCGAAGGCAGACCGAGCAGTACAGGAAAGCGCCGCCAACCGGATCACTCTCACCAAGAACGCCCGCGTCTGGGACCCCACCGGCTCCACCGACGCGAGCGAGATCGTTCTAAACCAGAAAACAAATGAGTTTGTCGCAACAGGAAACGTGCGCAGCACACGCGAAGCCGAGAAGAACGCAAAGACAGGCAAGCGCGAAGAAGTAACCCAGGCTACGGCTGACCGAATGGAGACCCGCGAATCCAACAGCAAGATTCGCTACGAAGGCAATGCAGTAATGTGGCAAGGCGAGAATCGCCTGCGTGCTCCTCGTATCGACATTGATCGCAAGGCAGGCCAATTGCGTGCATTCGGTGGCATAACGCATCAAATGGTCGACGAGAAGTCGGCTCAGGCCCGCAAAACAGGCGCAATCCTTACAAACGTCAAAGCGACTGAAATGTTCTATTCCGACAAGGAGCGAATGGTCGAATATCAAACTAATGTGCTGATGAGCCGGCCGGGGCTTGAAGTGAAATCCAACCAATTGCGAGCCTATCTCGATGAAGACGATAGCGAACGCTTCAACGAGCAGCCGTCGGGCGGAATCGAAAAGATCTTTGCCTATGGCGCAGTCCGAATCGTCGAAACAGGCGCGCAACGCGTGCGCAAGGGTACCGGTGAAACAGGCGAATTCTATTCCGCCGACAGCAAACTGGTGCTCGAAGGCGGCAAGCCGGAAATGGTGGATGTCGTCAAAGGCGTAGAGCAGCGGCGAACCACCGGCAAGCAACTCACATGGTTTGCCAACAACGACAAGATCATCGTCGATGGCCAGGAACAAAAGCCAGCTTTGAGCACCTTGCAGCGAAAGCGCTAAGCTTGAATTGGCGGACCAAATACTTTCTTGCGTACTCTCAAAACAACTGAACTGATCAAAGCCTACGGTGGCCGTCGTGTCGTCGATGGAGTCTCGGTTTCAGTAGAGCAGGGTGAAGTCGTTGGTTTGCTGGGCCCCAATGGCGCAGGCAAGACTACTTCTTTCTATATGATCGTCGGGTTGGTTACCCCCGATAGTGGCCGCATCATGCTCGACAACGAAGATGTCACCGACCTTGCCATGTACCAGCGTGCCCGGCACGGAATCAGCTATCTCCCTCAGGAGCCCAGTGTATTTCGCAAGTTAAGCGTCGAAGAGAACCTGATGGCGATTCTCGAGACCCTGCCAATTGATGGGCGCCAGCGCCGGGAACGAATGAATCGATTGATTGAGCAATTAGGCCTTGAAAAAGTCGCCAAGAACAAAGGCTATATGCTGAGCGGTGGTGAGAGACGGCGTGTCGAAATCGCCCGCAGCCTGGTGATCGAACCCAGCTTCCTTCTTCTCGACGAGCCCTTCTCAGGTATTGACCCGATCCAGGTCCTCGAACTACAGCGCATCATCTCCGACCTCAAGCGCCAAGGCATTGGCATCCTGATGACTGACCACAATGTGCGCGAAACACTGGCCGTGACCGATCGCGCCTATATTATCAACAACGGCAAGATCTTCAGGGCCGGAAGTCCGGAAACACTCGGTCGCGATCCGGAAGTAAAGCGCGTCTATCTGGGCGAGAACTTCCACTTCAACGATGGTGGAGTGCGGCCGAATTAACATTTCTGCACACTTCAAATCTTCTCACCCAAACCTTTTCTCTAACACCGCCCGCTCCCGCCGATAAGAACTCACAGCGATGTTCTCAATCATTGGTCTTGTTATCGTAATTGGCGCAGTTGGTGGCGGCTACGCGATGTCTCATGGGAAGTTTGCCGTTCTCTGGCAGCCCGCTGAGCTGGTTGTCATCTTTGGTGCGGCCATCGGCAGTATGCTGGTTGCCAACCCGATTTCCAACATCTTGGCCCTGGTCAAGGGCATGCTTGGAATTCTCAAGGGTAGCCCCTACAACAAGAGTGTTTATCTGGACACCCTGAAGGCTCTTGCCGACGTATTTAACTACGGCCGCAAGAATGGTCTTCAGAAGCTCGAGACCGACATCGAGAATCCCAAACAAAGCCAATTGTTCTCACAGCACAAGGTTTTCATGTCCAACCACCATGCTCTCGACTTCGTCTGCGACACTCTACGCACTTCGATTGCCGGTGGCATTGGTCACTTTGAGATCGAACAGTCGATGGAAGCTGACATCGACATCATGAAGCACGAACTAGAACAACCAGTTGCAGCCCTGAAAGAAATGGCCGACGCGCTGCCAGGCATGGGGATTGTCGCCGCCGTGCTCGGCGTTGTCGTTACGATGGGTGCCCTTGGCGGCCCCCCAGAAGAAATCGGCGAACACGTCGCAGCCGCTCTTGTCGGTACCTTCCTTGGCATTCTCTTTTGCTATGGAATCTTCGGTCCACTCGGCAGCAACATGCAGAAGATCAACGAGGGCGAGATTGAGTACATGCACGTGCTACGTGCTGGTGTCGGCGCTTTTATGAAAGGTGCTGCCCCCATCCTGGCCGTTGAAATGGCCAGGCGTTCGATTCCCCCTCACGTCCGCCCCAGCTTCAAAGACATGGAGCAAAAGGTCAAGGGCGGGGGAGGCAAATAGCCCATGGCCGATCCAGCCAAAGAACAACCGATTTATCTCATCAAGAAAAAGATCCATGGTCATGGTCACCATGGTGGCGCCTGGAAGGTAGCCTATGCTGACTTCGTCACCGCAATGATGGCCTTCTTCATGGTGATGTGGCTGATGGGCTCTTCTGAAAAGGTAAAGAGCGCAGTCAGCGGCTACTTCCGCGATCCTGCCGGCTTCAAAAAACAATCCGGCACTGGCATGGCCGGTGAGGGTGAACAGATTACTCTTTCTAAAGACGACATGGAAGGGCTTAAAGAAAAGATCCAGTCTGCCATGAAGCAGATGCCCGACTTCAAGCAGATCAAAGACCACGTCACGATGACGGTTACCGGTGAAGGGCTCAGAATCGAGCTGCTTGAAAAAGAAAAGGGCATGTTCTTCCAGTCCGGCAGTTCCATCCCCAGCGAATTCGGCAAAGCGATTATTGAAAAGATGAGCGCAGAATTGGCAAAATTGCCCAATAATATCGCCATCGAAGGCCATACAGATTCCAAGCCTTTCTCAAAGGATGGCGAGTATTCCAACTGGGAACTCTCATCGGACCGCGCCAATGCTGCGCGGCGCGTTATGAAATCCAGCGGCCTGCGTCCAGATCAAGTCAAACAGGTGCGTGGATTTGCCGATCAGCGCTTGATGGACGTGAAAGATCCCGCAGCAGCCAAGAACCGGCGTATCTCGATCATCGTGCAATACCAGCAGCCAGCCTATGATCCAGCCGACGACGAAGAAGATCCCAAGGACGCCCACGGCAAGAAAGATGCTCATGGCGGCGGCCACGGTGAAAAGGGCGAGAAGGGTGAAAAGGGTGAAAAGGGTGAAAAGAAAAATGCCGGCCACGGTGAAGCCAAAAAAGACGAGCACAAACCAGCCAAGCCATCTGCTGCACACTAACCTGACAGTTCAAATCAGCCTGGGATGATCGTCGTCGGTAAAGGCGTTCTCAGTCCTGCACTCAGGGCACCGGTAACTGCGGCAGCACCAGCCGCTCTTCACTTCACCAACAGCCTTCAGCCATTCCGAGACATGAGCTACACCGCATCTCACCCAGACATTCGT
>CAZZGS010000109.1:9154-10121 GCA_964653845.1 uncultured Bryobacter sp. | reverse complement strand
CCCAATAGAAACGGAGGCTCGAGCTGCACTTGAGCCGTATCTCGCTCGCATTCTCATCTTTCTTCGGCCTGCTGTTTGGCGGCCAACTTCCTGATTCGGTTATTCTCGCGCTTGGGCTATCGAAGCGTTCAGCTAAAACTTCAGCTGCTGCTGCGCCCGCACCCAAAGTGGATGTCAGCGACGGGGCGTTGCAGTTGCTTGCCCTTTTGCAGCGGGATGCCCGGTTGCTGGACTTTCTGATGGAGGACGTTTCACCTTACTCTGACGAGCAGGTTGGGGCGGCTGTTCGTAACATCCACGAGAGCTCGAGAGCTACTTTGCAGCGCTATCTTTCGCTGCAGCCTGTGATTGACGGCGTGGAGGGTGCGGTTACGCAGCTTTCTGCCGCAGGGTCTCTCAAGAATGATCCTGGTGCGATCAAGCTTCTTGGGAATGTGCCGGCCGATGGCAATGTGAAGGCCGGGACTTTGCGACATAAGGGCTGGAAAGTGGAGAAGATCGAATTGCCTGCACTGCAGGTGAAGACGAATCTGAAGATTCTGGCACCGGCTGAAATTGAGGTTGAATAGGTTCACTTGGTAATTGGAATTGATCTCGGTACTACCAATAGCGCGCTTGCTTTTGGTGAGGATGAAGCCGTTCAGGC
The DNA here is from genome assembly GCA_964653845.1 of uncultured Bryobacter sp. GTDB lineage: Bacteria > Acidobacteriota > Terriglobia > Bryobacterales > Bryobacteraceae > Bryobacter. The sequence continues at coordinate 9,475 of CAZZGS010000109.1, read as the reverse complement.
CTTTGCGGTAGAGCAGGTGGTGCAGCCGGGTGAGGTTCGGGCGGAGTCGTTGTTGCCTTCGTTTGTGTACTTGCCGGGGCCGAAGGACTTTGCCGAAGGAGCCACGGCGCTGCCTTGGGACGAGCAGCCCAAATATGTTGTGGGGACGCTCGCCCGACGGCGCGGGGCCGAGAGCATGGGTCGGTTGGTGGCTAGCGCGAAGTCGTGGTTGAGCTATGCGGGTGTCGATCGCAATGAGGCGATCCTACCGGTGCATGCCCCTGATGGGGTTGCGAAGATTTCTCCGGTTGAGGCTTCATGTGCTTACCTTGAGCATTTGAA
>CAZZGS010000109.1:7284-9144 GCA_964653845.1 uncultured Bryobacter sp. | reverse complement strand
CGAGGCTTGGCAGCATGCCGGGCATCCGGCTCTTGGTGAACACGAAGTGGTGCTGACGGTGCCGGCCAGCTTTGATGCGGTGGCGCGGCAGTTGACCGAGAAGGCAGCGCGTGAGGCTGGGATTACGAAGCTGGTGTTGCTTGAGGAGCCGCAGGCGGCTTTCTATGCGTGGATTGGCAAGCATGCGGATTGGCGCGAGAAGGTGGGGCCGGGCGACCGGGTGCTGATTATCGATATTGGTGGCGGTACGACGGACTTTACGCTGATCGATGTGAAGGATCAGAGTGGGGAGCTGACGCTGGAGCGGGTGGCAGTGGGGGACCACATTCTGCTGGGTGGCGACAATATGGATCTGGCGCTGGCTCGTCATCTTGAGACGAAGATGCCGAAGCTGGATGCGCAACAGTTGCAGGCTTTGTGGCAGCAGTGCCGGGCGGCGAAGGAAGTGTTGCTTGACCCTGAGTCGACTGTGACCGCGCAGCCGGTGACGATTTTGGGACGTGGCAGCAGTTTAATTGGCGGGACGATCAAGTCGAAGCTGACGCGGGCTGAGGTGGAACAGATTCTGGTGGAGGGATTCTTTCCTCATGTGGCACCAGATGAGGAATTGGCAAAGGCGAGACGCTCGGCTTTGACTGAGATTGCTTTGCCATATGCGAGCGATGCCCGGATTACGGCGCATCTTGCGCACTTTGTGAAGCAGTGTGGGGCGGCACCGACGCATGTTTTGTTTAACGGCGGTGTGTTGCGGGCGGGGCTGGTAAGGGACCGGATTCTGTCGAGTTTGAATTTGTGGTTGCCCAAGCCGGTGAAGGTGCTCGATGGCGAGGATCTGATGCTGGCGGTGGCTCGTGGGGCCGCTTATTATAGCCTTGCGCGGCAGGGCAAAGGAATTAGGATTCGGGGCGGTGTGCCTCGGACTTATTACGTTGGAATTGAAGATGCGATGCCGGCAGTGCCGGGGATGGCTGCGCCGATGAAGGCGTTTACGGTGGTGCCGTTCGGGATGGAAGAAGGAACGGCGCATCAGTATCCGGGGCGGAAGTTTGGCCTGTATGTTGGCGAGCCGGTGGAGTTTCGGATCTTTTCTTCGACCGAGCGTCGTGGGGATGAGGCTGGGGCTTTGCTTGAGCCGATGCCGAAGGACTTGAAGGAATTGCCGGCGATGGAGATTACACTCGCGCCGACGGCGAAGACGCCGGTAGGGCTGGTGGCGGTGACGCTGGAATCGCATGTAACGGCGACGGGCGTGTTAGAGCTATTTTGTGTGGCTGCTAGTGGCGACCGGTGGAAGCTCGAGTTTAGTGTGAGAGAGCGCAAAGCATGAAGATTGGTATCGATTTAGGGACGACGAATTCGGCGCTGGCCTGGGTGGATGAAGTGGAGGCGGCCGAGGCGGAATATACGCCGATTCATGTGCTTGAGATTGGCCAGTATGTGGCGCAGGGCCGGCAGGAGAAGCGGCGGACGCTGCCCAGTTTTCTCTATCTCGATCAGCAGGAGTATGCGGGTGTGTATGCGCGTGAGCAGGGGGCTCTGGTTCCGACCAAGAGTGTGTATGCGGCCAAGAGTTGGCTGTCTAATAGTGAAGTAGACCGGAATGCGAAGATCCTGCCGTGGGATGCGCAGGAGGCCGGCCGGCTGTATTCGCCGGTGGAGGCTTCAACCAAGTATCTGGCGCATATCGCTGCTGCCTGGAAGGAGGCTAATGGGTCTTCGATTGGCGAGCATGATGTTGTGTTGACGGTGCCGGCGAGCTTTGATGAAGAAGCTCGTGAGCTCACGGTGCAGGCGGCGCGGGCTGCTGGGATGGAGAAGCTGACTCTGATTGAGGAGCCAGCGGCAGCGTTTTATTCGTGG
>CAZZGS010000109.1:6459-7274 GCA_964653845.1 uncultured Bryobacter sp. | reverse complement strand
CTATCGCAATCGCAAAAGAGCCTGACCGACGGTATGAATGTGCTGATCGTCGACGTCGGTGGCGGCACTTCGGACTTTACGCTGATTCAAGTGGCCCGCACTGGCGACCATGTGCAGTTTACGCGCACGGCTGTGGGCAAGCACTTGTTACTCGGTGGGGATAATCTTGACCTCACGCTGAGCTGGCTGGTGGAGACGAAGCTGAATACGCCGTTGTCGCTGCGGCAGCGGAGTGCGTTGCGGCGGCAGTGTGCGGCGGCTAAAGAGAAGTTGCTGGCGCTGGATGGGCCCGAGTCGGTTGAGATCACGGTGCTGGGTGCCGGGAGTTCTTTGATTGGTGGGACTCTGCGGACGGAGATTACCCGGACTGAGGCCCGGGAGCTGGCTCTCGATGGGTTCCTGCCTGAGTGTTCACTCGATGATTTGCCGACGGTGGACAAGAAGTCGGCGTTTCGTGAGTTGGGATTGCCTTATGTGTCTGACCCGGCGGTGACGAAGCACCTGGCGCAGTTTTTGAATGAGAGTGGGAATGTTCGGCCCGATGCCATTCTCTTTAACGGTGGATTCTTTATCCCGGAGATCTTGCGGGAGCGGGTGAAGAGTGTCGTTGAGAGCTGGTTTGGCAAGGCGCCGGTTGTGTTCGAAAATCAGGATCTGGATCTGGCTGTGGCGCAGGGTGCGGCTTATTACTCGCATGTGCGTGGCGGCGGGCAGGGGATTCTGGTTCGTGGTGGATTGCCACGGGCTTACTTTATCGGGACGGGTGAGAAGCAGTCGATTTGCCTGGTGCCGCGTGGGTCGGAAGAAGGTTCGAC
>CAZZGS010000109.1:0-6449 GCA_964653845.1 uncultured Bryobacter sp. | reverse complement strand
CAATTGCTGGCTAATAAGCCGGTGAGTTTTCGTCTGTATAGTTCGCTGACGCGGACTGAGGATGTGGCAGGGCAGGGCGTGGATGTGGACGAGAGTTTTCATCTTCATGCGCCGCTGGATGCAGTGATCCGGTTCGGGAATCCGAATATGGAGCGAAGCGTGCCGGTGAAGCTGCGGGCTCATTTGACCGAAGTGGGTACGCTTGAGATTTTTGCCGATAGCAAGGTGAGCGAGCATTCGTGGCGCTTGCAGTTTGAGCTTCGGCGGGCGAGTGCGAAGAGTGTTCTGGCAAGGCCTACAGCGACTGTGAATGATGAGGCGCTCGAGCGGGCTGGCGGGCTGGTGCGGCAGACGTTTACGGGTGAGTTTTCGCTGTTGCCGGAAGAGTTGCCGCAGAAGCTTGAACAGACGCTGTCTTTGGGGCGGAATTCGTGGCCGCTGGGGGCGATTCGCAAGTTGGCTGACGTGTTTTTGGAGTGTGCCGAGGGACGCAGGAAGTCTGCAGCGCATGAGATTCGCTGGTTGAATCTGGCGGGTTTGTGTTTGCGGCCGGGCTTTGGTGCGCCGGGTGATGATTTGCGGATTGAGCAGGCTCGACGCGTGTTTGCCAGCGGGCTGGTGTTTGGCAATCAGGCGCAAAATGAGATCGACTGGTGGATCTTCTCGGGTCGCATTTCTGGTGGACTCAACCGGAATCAGCAGCAGGATTTGTATCAGCGGCTGTCGGGGGCGTTGATTCCGAAGGGGGCGAAGCCGAAGCGGTTGAACCCGTCGCTGGCGCGCGAGATGTGGCGGTGCGCGAGTTCGCTTGAGTTGTTGCCTGTGGGTGTAAAGACAGAGCTGGGAAATGGCTTGCTGAAGCGGATTCGGGCTAAGGATTACTCGGCTAGCGAGATGTGGTGTTTGGGCCGGTTGGGGTCTCGCAAGTTACTTTATGGGCCGAATAATCTGGTTGTGCCGGTGACTACGATGACTCGCTGGATTGATCAGGTGTTGAGTTTGCCGGATGCGGCTGAAGCGATTGCGTTGATGGCCCGGCAGACGGGCGATGCATCGCGTGATGTGCCGGCACAGACGCTGGATCTGGTGGAGAAGGCTTTTGCCAAGCATCCGAAGCGGGATCAGTTGATGGCGATGATTCAGGGTGAGGGCCAGGATGAGCTGGCAGCGCTGGGCCGTGTGTTTGGTGAGGAGTTGCCGAGCGGGCTGGTAATCGCGTGAGCGAGCGCGGAATCATCGACTGGATTCGCAAACACGCACCGAGCTTCGGTACGGGCGTGAGAGTGGGGATCGGCGATGACTGCGCGGTGTACCGGCCTGTTGCCGGCGAAGAGTTGGTGTTTACGACTGACTTTACGATCGAGGGGCGGCACTTTACGCTGGGGGATTATTCACCTCGCGATGTCGGGTATAAGGCGCTGGCTCGGGGGCTGTCTGATATTGCGGCTATGGGAGCAGAGGCGCGGTTTGCGCTGGTGTCGCTGGCGGTGCCGGACGCAAGTTTTGTGAAGCCGTTCTTTGGGGGCTTGTTTGGGTTGGCTCGCAAGTATGGAGTGACGGTGGCGGGTGGGGATTTGTCGCGCAGCGAGAAAGTGCATGTGGACATCGTGGTTTGTGGGAGTGTGCCCAGGGGTAAGGCGCTGTTGCGCAGTGGGGCGAAGCCGGGGGATTGGCTTTATGTAACCGGGCCGTTGGGGGTTTGGAAGAAGAGGCCGAAGCCGCGGCTGGACCTGGTGGAGATTGTGCGGCGAGAGGCTCATGCGGCGATGGATATCACTGACGGGTTGTCGATGGATCTTGATCGTTTGCTGGTTGCCTCTGGGGTGACTTGCGAGATTACGGCTGCGCCGCCAGTGTGCCGTGGAGCGACGCTTGAGGATGCGTGGCACCGGGGTGAGGATTATGAGCTGTTAATTGCGAGCCCGAAACGTTTGGGTAAGCCGTTTCACGAGATTGGTTTGGTGTGTGCGGGGAGGCCGGGGTCGCCGGTGCCACCCAAGGGCTGGGATCACTTCGGGTAAGCTAGGCGTGATGAACGTCGAGAAGATTGCCTACGGCGGCTGGCCGAATTGCTACCGGATTACCAACGGTGAAGTAGAACTGATTTTGACCTCGGATGTGGGGCCTCGCGTCATCCGCTATGGGTTTGTGGGCGGGCAGAATCTGTTCAAGGAGTTTGAGGAGCAGATGGGGAAGTCGGGTGAGAAGACCTGGCAGATTCGCGGCGGGCACCGGTTGTGGATTGGGCCTGAGGATCTCAAGTATACCTATGGGTTGGACAATGGGCCGGTGACGGTGGAGGTATTGGGAGATATGGTGCGGACGACGCAGCCGGCCGAGCCTGAGACCGGACTGCAGAAGGTGATGGATATCCGTCTGGCGGCGAGTGGGTCGGAGGTGCGTGTGGTGCACCGGATCACAAACCGGAATGTGTTGACGGCAGAGTTTGCACCGTGGGCGCCTTCGGTGATGGCTCCGGGGGGGATCGGGATTACAGGGTTTCCGCCGCGTGGGACGCATCCGGAGATGCTTGCGCCGACCAATCCGCTGGTGATGTGGGCTTATACGGATTTGAGTGACCCGCGCTGGATTTTCATGAAGAAATATCTGGGGCTGAGGCAGGACCCGATGGCTGTTTCGCCGCAGAAGATAGGACTTTTCAATCCGCATACCTTCGGCGCGTATCTATTAAGAGACGAGTTGTTTCTGAAGCAGTACCATGCGGAGCCGGACAAGATGTATCCGGAATATTTTTGCAGTTTCCAGACCTTCACGAATGCGGATTTTCTGGAACTGGAGACGTTTGGGCCAATTGTGAAACTGTTGCCGGATCAAGACGTCGAACTAGTTGAGAACTGGAGTTTGTATAAAGACGTGCACATTCAGCAATGGCGCGATGAAGAGGTCGACGCTGTGCTGCTGCCGCTCTTAAAATAAAGCTAATGAAGCATCTACTTGCTGCCGTATTGTTTTGCTCGACGATTGCCTTTGGGCAGTACAAGCTGGAAAAGGCTGGTGCCGCGCCTGCTGCCGGAGATTTGGTTGCCAAAGAGGGTGCCAAGGTATTGGACGCTGCCGGTAAGGTGATTTGCGAGCTTTGGTTGCGGAGCCCGATTCCTACTGGGGCGAAGTCGGATGAGCAGGCGGTGACGCTACCCGAGGTGGAGCATGGGACTTTCATGGGCGTTATACAGTTCTCGATGAAGTATTCCGATCGTCGGGGGCAGACGGTGATGCCCGGTGTTTATACGATGCGGTATAGCTACTTTCCGCAGAATGGAGATCATCAGGGGGCGGCGCCGCAGCGGGACTTTTTGCTGTTGACTCCGATTGCGGTGGATAAGGATTTGGCGGCGAAGCCTAGCTTTGCGGATCTGATGGAGATGAGCCGGAAGGCAAGCGGGACCCCGCATCCGTCGGTGTTCAGTTTCTGGAAGGAAGAAGAGAGCTTTGAGCCGGGGTTGAAGTTGTTGGGTGAGCATGACTGGGTGCTCTATACAAATATGGGTGGGATTAAGCTGGGGATTATTTTGGTTGGGAAGGCTGAGGGGTAAATCTTGGATTGCCGTTATCCTTAGAATGAGCTGGGAGGCTGTTTATGGACTGGGCGAAATTTAAGCTGGCGATGACCGAACCGCGATATATTCACGGTGCTGCGATGTTCAAGGATGAGCCACGAATGCCGGTTCAAGCCGTTTTGGACAATCTCGACGATGGCATGAGCCTGGAAGCGATTGCAAACGCTTACTAAATAGATGTCGAGCTCGTTGCAGCCGTAAAACAGTTTGCGGAGAGTCAGCGGCTTGCTCATTCTGTTCGACAAGCAGGTTGCGTATCAGTTGACGAGATACCTCGATGGGCACCAAGTGCGAACCGCAGTTTAAGAGGGCTGGGGGCGGTGCGGCTGGCGGTAACTTAATACCATGTTCGATCAAGTTCAATTGGTCTATATCGAGATCAGCCTGGGACATAAATAGGCGCTTCCGAAAGCTGACGTGTTTCCCCACCCTAGAAATTTACTTCATCGTCCAGATTTAGCAGGGTCTCAAGTTGTTGTATTATTTGAGATTGCGTCCTAATGTTTTCAAATCCCTAGTGCTCTTTTGCGCCCTCTTCTGCTTTGTGCTGGATGGCGCTGTCGCCAAGAAGCCGGTGAAGAAGAAAACTGTGGCTCGTAAGGTGGTTCGGAAGCCGGTTGCGCGGAAGAAAGTCCCGGCGAAATCGAAGCGGCGGATGATTGCAGCGGCACCCAAGGGACCTCTGAAGTTTGTTACCGAGCCGGTGAATTCTGAACTGAAGGCTTGTACTTCGCAGCCTACAGGGCTTTGTCTGAATTGTTCGGAGCAGGCGTTATCCACAGCGTTTGCCTTTACAGGGTTGCGTTATCGCAGGGGTGGGTCTGACCCGAATGTGGGCTTTGATTGCAGCGGGTTTGTGCAGCATGTGTTTGCGAATTCGTGCAGTTTGCCGCTGCCGCGGTCGGCTCGGGAGCAGTTTGCGAAGGGGCAGGAAGTGGCTCGGGATGAGCTGCAGCGCGGGGATCTGGTGTTCTTTAGCAGCCGTCAGGGGTGGCATGTCGGAATCTATACGGGTGACGATAAATTCATTCATTCGCCCAACCGCAAAGATTCGATTCGGGTGTCGGCACTGGAGACTCCGTTCTGGAAACGGACCTATAAGGGTGCTCGCCGGTTGACGACTGAGATTCAGCCTCCTGTGGTAAGTGAGAATCTTTCTTCCAACGAAGATCGCCCGCAAGCTTTCGCTATTCTTAAATAGTTGATGAATATTGTAGTGTTGCTATCGGCTTGCGCCTTGTTTGCGCAGCAGAGCCAAAATGTGATTGTTACGGGGACTTATGAGCCGATTCCGCTGGAGGAATCAGAGCGGGCGGTGAGGGCGATTGCGGCGCGGCCGCTGATTCCACTGAGTGCATCTATCGTTGACTTTTTGCATCTGGACCCTTCTCTTGATTTGCGGGGGCGAGCGCCCAATGGAGTGCAGAGCGGGCTGTCGATTCGTGGTGGCAGCTTTGGGCAGACCCTGGTGCTGTGGAATGGGTTCCGGCTGAATAGCGTGCAGTCCTCAAACCTGAGTATGGATTTGCCGGTGCCACTGGAGGCGATCTCGCAGATAGAGGTGTTGAAGGGGTCTGGATCGACGCTCTATGGGTCTGATGCGACGGCGGGGGTCTTGAATGTGATCACCAGTGTGCCGGAGACGACTGAAGTAAAGGTACGGACGGGGCTTGGGAATTTTGGGACTCAGCAGCAACATGCTTCTGTGGCCTTCAGAGGCAGGGGGCTGGCGCAGCAGTTTAGCTTTGCCCGGGATTTCTCTACCGGCTTCGCACCGAATCGCGATTATCGGAATTTGTCTGTGGCTTCGCAGACGAGTTACCGGCGGACCTCGATTTTGTTAGGGCTCAACGACAAGCCGTTTGGGGCGGAGCAGTTCTATGGGAACTTCAATTCCTGGGAGCGGACCAAGAGCTGGTTTGCCGGGATTCGACAGGGGATTGGGGAACGGACGGAGGCCAGTTTTGCATACCGGCGGCATACGGATTTGTTTGTGCTTTACCGGGATCGGCCGCAGGTTTTCACGAATCGCCATATTGCCGAGACCTATCAGGGAGCAGTGCGGAGGAGTGATCCGTTTGTGGCTGGGGGGCGTTTGCATTATGGGGCGGAGGTGATTGGGGACCGGATTGATTCGAATAATCTGGGGCAGCATTCGCGGGCGCGGAGTGCACTGTATGCGGCTTATGATGTGCGGGTGCTGAAGCGGTTTTCGCTGACACTCGGGCTGCGGGATGAGATTTACCGGAACTTCGCGCACCAGTGGAATCCATCGGTAGGTGCAGGGTATTGGGTTTCGTCGCGGGCTAAGCTGCGGGCTTCGGTGAGCCGGGCTTTTCGCCTGCCAACTTATACGGATCTTTACTACCGGGACCCGGCCAATGAGGGGAATCCGCTATTACGACCGGAGAGGGCCTGGTCTTTTGAGGGCGGTCTGGATGTGGGGCCGGTTGGAGTGACGGTGTTTCAGCGTCGCGAGAAAGACGGGATTGATTTTGTGCGGACGTCGCCAACTTCGATCTGGCGAGCGACGAATTTTCAGGCTTTGAATTTTACCGGGGTGGAAGCGCATTGGCGGCGTACGATTGCTCGGGTGCACCGGGTGGAGTTGGCCTACACGGGCCTAAATGGGGCGCAGAGTGTCTTGAACGGGTTGCAGTCGAAGTATGTATTTAACTACCCTCGGCATTCGGGTGTGGCGAGTTGGCAGGCGGCGTTTGGGGATGGGTGGATTGCTCGCAGCCGGCTGGGGGCTTTGGAGCGGTTTGGGCGCTCGCCTTATGCGGTTTGGGATGTGTTTGCGTCCTGGCAGAAGCACCGGGTGCGGCCTTATTTGCAGTTGGCTAATTTGACGTCGACACGGTATGAGGA
>CAZZGS010000108.1:4589-10143 GCA_964653845.1 uncultured Bryobacter sp. | reverse complement strand
CTGCCTCGTAGCGTAATCAACCGCCCTCTGAGGTCATTGATTCAAAAACGCGCCGTTTCCATGGGCGCGCCATCAGCGGACCTGCGGCGGGATCAAGCTTCATACACTGCCCGACCTCCGTGGTCGAATTCCTTCGTTCATCCAAGTTTACTTGAAAAAACGGGGGAATTTGAGCGTTTTAAACCCACTGTTGCCGGATCTCTGAAGCTTGTACGTCATGGATCGCAATTGTCTGGATTATTTGGGATTGCACCGCTTGCACCAAGCCGGCGCCTTTTTCGTGACTCCCACCAAAAAGGGTCTTAAGATGACCTGGATCAAGTCGAGCTCCGTCGACTGGGCGAGCGGCCTACGCTCCGATCAGACCGTACACTTAGCCACAGAAGAAGGTCGCGCTCACTATCCGGATGCTCTACGTAGGGTTAGATTTAAAAATCGGACCAGCGGTCGACTTCTAGAATTTCTCGCGAACAACTTTGATCTGCCGGCCATCACAATCACCGGACCCTATGTGCTTCGCTGGCGAATGGAACTCGTTTTAAGGGGTAACAAAAGGCATTTCCGCAGCAAGACACTACAGGGAACCTCACAGTTCTCGAATTAAAAATTTAGTGGATGGAAGAAACCCTGGTCCAGTGCTGTCAGGGTCTAGAGGGAAATGCAAACCGTTAAAATCTTGTTAGAAACCCAACATACGGTGAAGAACTGGAGGTCTATAAGTGGGGAATTTTGTTGGTTGCGATTGCACAGTGCACTTTTGATTCGAGGTTTAAATCTATCGTGTGGGTGCGGGGCAAGAATTGCCGTTCCGTTTGTAGCTCGGGTCAATTCGTTCAGGAAGACTGGTCAAAAACTCCACTCTTAAACAATTCAAGGGGCTACTGGGGGATAAAAGTGTATTGGCATCAACACTGCTTTTAGACTTTCGATGAACGTTGTGGATCCCATCGGTAGAAAGCAGACCCGCACGGAGCAAATTCGGATGTTCTCTGGAATTTTCGGGTCTGAGCACGTCAAACAGCACGAACTGATTGGGCGTTCGGCCGAGGAGCCCTTTTTATGGTTACAGAGTTTCGGTGGGCCGGATGGGGCCTTCTTGGTGGTCTCCCCATTCCTCGTCAGACAAGATTATCAGCCCGAAATCAGCGAGCCAGACTTAGCGGCCGCCAAGGTTCAGAATTCCTCAACCGTGCTTCTCTACAAAATTACAACCTTGCATGATCACGCGCCAGCGACGGTTAACTTTAAGGGTCCAATTGTGATCAACCGTTTCACCAAGATGGCCAACCAAGTGGTTCTGAACTATGCGGACGACGACTCCATCGATCATCGGATCATGGCCTATTAAGACTTTTGCTCTCATGACAATTCTTTCTAGGAAGCTAAATGAAAGCATTGTGATTTATAGCCTCATCCTCGCACGGATTCTGCAGTTTGATTGAGATGTCACGAAATCTGGAAAGGAGGGGGCCGAAGAAATTGCCGGTCCACCGACAAGATGTTTACCTTGAGATGCAAAATACCTAATAAGATGCAGTGGCGTCAGAACGTGCGACGGTGACGCAACTCGCCAGTGTGATTCGCAGCGAAGCCGCCACTTTCAATTAAACCAGTTTTCAAAGAAACAAAACAAAAAGCTAAACTAGTTAAAACATATGGTAATTAACACAAATACTTCAGCTCTCAAAGGAGCCAACAATCTGATGGCCAGCCAGGCGCAACTGAGCAAATCTCTCGCTCGACTCAGCTCTGGATCCAAAATTGTTAATCCATCGGATGATGCCGCCGGCGTTGCCATAGCCTCACGTTTAGACGCGCAAATAAAGCGGATTGATGCCGCCCAAGGTAACGTGGGAAATGCTGTATCATTCACTCAAACTCAGGATGGATATATGAAAAAAATTGCGAAGGCACTGGATCGCATGAGTGAACTTTCCATACTTTCCCAGGATGTAACCAAAGGCAATCCTGACCGAGCGCTCTATCAAAACGAATTTGCGCAGCTTTCAAGTTATATAACGGAAGCAGCCAGCAAAGACTTCAACGGTGTTTCGTTATTTTCAAGCACCGGGTTGAATGTTACGACGGACTCAGAAGGAAGCACTTTTTCCATGGGCGGTGTCGATTTAGGAACCGGCGTATACAGTGCAGCCCTCGGCGGCACTGTAGCCACCAGTGGAGGTGCGAGCGCTGCCCTTACAAATGTGAGGTTGGCGATTGTTCAACTCTCCTCGGATCGGGCTACGGTGGGATCTTACCAATCCCGCCTAAACTACGTTTCTGAAGGATTGAGCGTCAGCAAAGAGAATCTATCCGCGGCCAGTTCGCGTATCCAGGATGTCAACGTAGCCGAGGAATCGACCAATTTCGCGAAACAGAATATCCTTGTCCAATCGGGCACGGCGATGTTAGCGCAGGCCAATCAGCTTCCTCAAAGTGTTCTTCGTCTGTTGCAATAATTAATTAGTTTGATTCCCTGATCTTGGTGGAATTGCTGAGTCTACTTTTTAGTTGATGACGAATTAGGCAGCCCACTTTCCTATCGAGCTGTAATGCACAATAAATAGCCTCCATGGTCGCCTCCTTTCCTCCTGTTGATGCGTTCACGGACCAGGGATATTGGACGCCCCAGACCTTTATGCTGCAGGCGATACAGACCTGGTTTGGGCAGTTCGATTCTCTTGACGCTACTTCGGCGCTCAGCATTGACGATAATCCCACACTGGACCAGATCCTGTTGGGACGTTGGCCTAGACTCACAATATCCAGGGCTGCGTTTCCAGAAATGGATTGCCAGCAACTTACGCAGGTCCCCGACAATTGTTTCGATATCGTCTATTCCCATCAGGTGATCGAACACGTCCCCAAGCCGTGGCTCGCTGGAAGGGAATTGGTTAGGGTACTTAAATCGGGTGGCCTGGGCCTTCATACGACCTGTGCCTACAACCCGAGACACGGCCCACCTGCCTTCAACGACTACTACCGCTTCCTACCGGATGGGTTGGTGGAGCTTTTCGAGGGCGTGGATGTGTTAATCAAAAGAGGCTGGGGCAATCGCGAGGCGATTCTTTATAACCTGGCGATTGACGATGGTCACGGGGTCCTTGGTGGGCGCCGCTTTCATCCGACCGTGGGTCAACGAAACGAAGAGGACCATCCGTGGGTAACGTGGATCATTTTTCGAAAATGCTGACTGATTGCTTCATGAAGACCTCGATTTTCGCCCAAAGCCGCCGCGTGCGGAATTTCGTAATTTCTGGCACCAATTTTTGGAACCCAGGTGATGATTTTGTCCGCGACGGTGTGATACAGATTTTGCGCCAAACGTTTCCGGACCAGCATTTAAACTTTCACTTTTTTGATTTCGCGGCGGACCAGTTTCCGAAATCTAAGTTCCGGGGTCTCGAGAACAAAGTATCTGCAGGCGATTTGGAACTTTGTCGAGATTTTATAGATGGGGTCATAATAGCTGGTCTTTCTGCCGGTCATGAGATTAAGGATCTCTACCACTGGGTTCTGGCTAATGGACTTGGTGATCGTGTTTTCCTAATTGGCGCTGGTTATGAGAATCCTTATTGCGCCGAACACGTGCGGGCAGAACCAGAGGCTACCCTGTTCCAGAAGGCCCGCATTATCATTGGACGCACAGCCCAGCATCCTAATTTCCAGCAGGATGAGGGAAGGTCGTACGTTCACCTCAATTGCCCTGCTGTGCTTTCGGTTGCAGAGGTGAAAGCTGTTACCCCTGGAAAGTCCATTCAGCGAATTGGATTCTCAATTCAGTTGCCTCACGATGTAGGAGTTGTCAATCAGACCTGCGATACCAGTGTTCATCAACTTGCGTGGAAAGTGATGCTTGATTTCGCCAAGATCTACCAGGTGGAGATTGTCGCTCACCACAAGAGTGAGTATTTCCATTTCCTTCATCTACTCCGAGAATCCGGTATTCCGGTGGTGTATTCCTCCTTTTACCGCGATCTGCATGAGACTTATCGTCGGTACGATTGTGTTATTTCGACGCGGTTGCATTCCTGCCTCTATGCCAATGGTCATGGGATTCCAGCAATCGTTCTGAACGATTCGGATCGGCATACCCATGCCTTGTTGGGTTTTCCGTGGGCCTTCTTGGCGAATACTCGTCCGGCTTTTGATCAACTATTTGCGACTCTCATGCGATCGAGTTTGTCGGATATCTCAGAGGAATGTCGGGTCTATAAAATTCAATTGCTGGAGAGGTATGTGCAACTGCTTAGGCCTGCGTTTCAAGAGGTGAGCTCCTTGATTTCTGGATTTCCAGAGCACATCAATGCCGTTCAATCTGGACGCTTTATTCAGGGGTCTAACGCGGTTCAGATTGCCACCGATTATCAGTTCGATTCCGAGAGGAAGGAACAATTGTTGGTGCGCTCGCTGGTGAAACCCGGAATGACTATCCTTGATGTAGGCGCGCACGTGGGGAAGTACACCAAACTATTCAGTCTTCTAGTGGGTGGGGAGGGGCGCGTGTTTTCATTTGAACCTACACCTGGCTCCGCCGGGAAATTGGCCGAGCGCATTCTGGTTGATTGTTTACAGAACGTGACGTTGACCCGGAAGGTTGTGTGTGAACAGGTAGGGGTGGTGACTTTGCATCAGTTTCCCGAGGAGTACTCCTCGTGGAACGGTTTGGGTCGTCCATCTATGGAAGACCCGCGCGACGGTTCGAAACTGGTACCCATCATTGGCGAGATTGAAGTGGAGGCTACGACCCTGGATGCATTTTGTCAGGCGCAAGGAATTGCCAAGGTTGATTACCTCAAGCTTGACGTTGAAGGGGCGGAAATTCAAGCGCTACGTGGGGCGGTGACTCTCCTCCGTGCTCAGGCGATAAACTGTCTGCAATTCGAAGTCTCCCGCAAGATGCTCGAAGGACTTGGCACTCACGCCCGCGGAGTTTTTCAGTTTTTGGGTGAATTTGGCTATGAATGCCATGCCATTTTGGAGGATGGACAGATCGGTCCCAGGGCCACCGATTCCGACGCATTCTATGATAATTTTATCGCCTTCCCTCTGAAGGTGGCCCACCCAGTTGATCTAGCAAAGCAGTTGCCGATCCACTTTTTTACCATCGTGTTGAATGGGCAACCGTTCATTCAACACCATATCAAGATCCTGCAACAACTTCCTTTCCTGTGGCACTGGCACATTGTTGAAGGGGTCGCGGAACTCAAAGAGGATACCAGTTGGTCCGTTGCTGCCGGGGGATGCATTCCGGCCTCCTTTCTCAAGAACTGTCTCAGTATTGATGGAACATCCGAATATCTGGATGAACTGAAGCGAGCGTTTCCTGACCAGATCACCGTTCATCGACGACCCGCTGGGCAAACCTGGGATGGAAAGTGTGCAATGGTCAATGCACCTCTGGCGATCATCACCGATGAGTGCCTGCTCTGGCAGTTGGATGCGGACGAACTGTGGACCACGACTCAGATCATCCGGTGCCGATCGCTCTTCCTCGCTCATCCGGAGAAGTCTGCGGCACTGTTTTTCTGCCGGTACTTTGTGGGTCCGAATC
>CAZZGS010000108.1:1989-4579 GCA_964653845.1 uncultured Bryobacter sp. | reverse complement strand
GGTGATTACCAGCCGTGACACTTACGGGAACAATTCGAACTACGAATGGCTGCGGGTCTGGCGTTATCAATCCGGCGACCGTTGGCTAACCCACGAGCCGCCTTGCTTGGGGCGGAGCACCCCCGGTAAGCCGCCAATTGACGTAGCCAAATTGGACACGTTTTCCCACGCCCAAACCGAATCCATGGGGCTGGTCTTTCAACACTACGCCTATGCGATTGAGGCGCAGGTGGCGTTCAAAGAAATTTACTATGGGTATCAAGGTGCCGTAGCGCAATGGCGGAGGTTACAGAGCGAATCGGAATTCCCTCAGCGTTTGGGGAGATACTTTTCCTGGGTCAGGGATGAGGCGATTGTAAAGAAGTTGAAGGACTCCGGGATTCATCGTCTGGCGCCTGAGGCCTGGTTTGTGGAGTTGACGAAACAGGGCTTCAATCCTTTGGATGGTGCGGAACGAATCCTTTTTGTCCGCACGGATTCTATTGGAGACGCCTTGCTGGCCTCCTCCATGTTGGAACCTATCCGCCACCAAAATCCCGACGCTAAGATTGCGGTGCTGTGTCAGCGACAGGTCGCCGATCTTTACCTAGCCTGCCCATGGATCGACAGCATTATTTGTTACGATCGGTCTAGGCTCAACCAAGAAATCGGCTTCCAGGAAATCTTAAGTGAGATCACCGAATTTCAGCCCGATGTTATTCTCAATTCCGTTCGCTCACGCGACTGCCTTTCGGATCGGCTCACGCTAGAGTACCGCCCGGCGCGGCATATTTCTATCGAGTGTGATCTAAATAATATTTCAGAAGAGGATTGTGCTAGGGCCGCTTCGCAATATGACTTGGTGGTGCCTAGTCCGCAGTTGAAGCTGCCCGAGTTGGCGCGCCACTCGCAATTTCTTGTTGGAATTGGCATTCAAGCCAAGGAGTTGCATCCGGCTGTTTGGACTACGTACGAGGCGGAATCCATCGCGGATGCCTTCTTTTTGAGGGAGGGATTGGATCCCTTGCTCACTCTCTGTCTCTGGCCGGGGGCCCAGTTTGATATTCGCGTCTACCAGGGCTATGCTGAAGCCCTGCTGGATCATGATGGATTTCGGGTGGTTGTAATGGGGGATGAGTCACAAACAAATCTTGCGGATGACGTGGTGTCGCGACTTGGCGGACGTGCACTTAATTTGTGTGGACAAACCTCACTGCTGGAGGCGGCTGCAATTCTCCGACGCTGTCGTTTGTATATCGGCGCGGAAAGTGCCGGGGCTCACCTCGCCTGTGCGCTGGGTGTGCCCAATGTGGTGGTGCTCGGCGGCGGCCATTTTGGTCGTTTTATGCCTTACTCGGCGCTGACTTCTGCGGTGGCCCTGCCGCTTGAGTGTTTTGATTGCAACTGGCATTGCCCCCACTCACGGGCCCACTGTGTCAAAGATCTTTCACCTGAGGTGTTAAGTGCGGCTATTAGGAAAGCCCTAACCGAGACATCATCCAAGCCGCGCGTCTATATCCAACCAGCGGCCGACTGGACGGTAGGCGAGAATCGTCCGGCCTGGCAACGGCCTGAACGATACCTCAGCGGTGCAGAGGTAGAAATCATTGAAGAGGGATGCTTGGTCGAGTCCACGGAACTCACGGTCGAGGCACAGCAGCACGTAGTGGACGCGCAGACGTTGGTTGACCGTGGCGACACCGCTGGAGCAGTTCGGGCCCTTGAGGAGGCCCGAGTGATTTGCCCGAAGCATGCGGATATTCGAATCGCCCTGGGTCATCTGCACCTCGAATGCGGAGATCTGGCCGGTTGCTTCCAGGAGCTTCAGGCCGCCGCTAGAATTCGCCAGAATGATCCGCTGGTGCAGGTCTTACTGGCTTCGGTGGCGATTCGTTTGAATCAAGTCCCTGTCTTTGAGCGTGCGATCAGCCGCGCTCTGGAACTTGACAGTTCCTTCGGCCAAGCCCACCGCTTGTTGGCCGATCTTAATTTAGAAGCGGGACGTTACGTTGAAGCGGCCCGTGAGTTCGGGCTTCTGATTCAACAGAGCCCGAACGATATCTCTGTGTTATTGGCGTTGGGAAAGTGCCTGACGGAAGTGGGGCAGACTGAGGCGGCTGAGGCTTGCTTTGCCCGGGTGCTGGAGCTTGAATTGTCGAATGAAATCGCCGGGCAGAACCTAGAGGTGTTGAGCCGTCGCAAAAAAGCCGCTTGTGCCGAGAAGGCAAATCCAGCGCCAGAAGATCCACGAATCGAACGAATTCCCTGTCCTTTCTGCCAATCACTGAAGGCCGAACTGGTGCGGCGTTCTGCTGACATTGTTCGTTGCACCGACTGTTCCACGG
The DNA here is from genome assembly GCA_964653845.1 of uncultured Bryobacter sp. GTDB lineage: Bacteria > Acidobacteriota > Terriglobia > Bryobacterales > Bryobacteraceae > Bryobacter. The sequence continues at coordinate 2,255 of CAZZGS010000108.1, read as the reverse complement.
TCTATCTGCGAACGAGGCCGAAGAAAGAGGTCATGGAACAGATTTACCAGACCTACGCCGATGACGGCTCGCACATGGCATTGCCAAAGTCGCTAACGGAAGCAGATCGCAGTGGCCTCAAGCGTGAGTATTTCCTGAAAGAGATTCTCGAATTCACTCAGCCAGCGGGCCGGTTATTGGATGTGGGCTGCGGGTGGGGTGCGTTCCTTCTTAATTCGCGGCAGCATGGGTTTGAAGTCGAAGGGTTGGAAATCACCCGAAAGGCC
>CAZZGS010000108.1:0-1979 GCA_964653845.1 uncultured Bryobacter sp. | reverse complement strand
CGCTGCAGATTCCGGTCAAGACCTCGCAATTCCTCGAGACGGAGTTCGCCCCAGACACGCAGAGCGTGATTACCATGCTCCATGTTTTTGAGCACCTTCCCTATCCGAAGCAGGTATTGGATAAAGTGCGCAGGGTGTTGAAGCCAGGTGGACTCTTTTGCGGTATCGTACCGAATTTTGACTCGTTTTGTTCTCACACACTGGGCGAGCGGTGGTATTGGCTCGATCCGACCTATCATTACGTTCACTATACCCCAGAGACGCTTAGGCGACATTTGGAGGACGCGGGATTCCTGGTCGAGCGGATCTACACCGCGACCGGTGACTATGGTTCTGATCCGATTAGAAAGATGCTTGAAGCGCGGGAGGCTGTGACCCTGGATCCGGTCGTCTTGCGGGATAAACTAAAGCAAATTGAAACCAGTGGCCGGGGTGAAGAGATTCGGTTTATCGCGCGCAAGCCCATTGGACCACACGTCTCCGAGCCGGTCGAAATGTTCGGCGGCGAAGGAATTGCTAATCCGGTGGTGACCGTGGTTGTTTCGACCTATAGCGCTGAAGCTTTGCTGCGTCCCTGTCTCGAAGGTCTGACGCGCCAGACGATTTTCTCCCAGATTGAAGTTATCGTGGTCGACAGTGGATCTCCGCAGAACGAGCGGGAGATTGCTTGGGAGTTCGCGAAGAAACATTCGAACATCCGCTATCTACGAACTGGACGAGAAACCCTCTATGCCGCTTGGAACCGGGGCCTGTCGTTCGCTCGCGGACGATACTGGGCCAATCTGAATACCGACGACAGTCTACGTGACGACGCCTTGGCTATCTTGGTGGCGGCGCTGGAAAATCATTCCGATTGCGCTCTCGCCTATGGTGACACCGCCTGGACGACCAAGCCCAATGATGTCTTCCCTTCGCCGAATATCATCAGGACGGTGAAGTACCCCAGCTATGCGCCGGTGGAGACCCTCTTTTATTGTATCACGGGCTGCCTTCAGTTTTGGCGCCGTGATTCCATCCAAAAACTCGGTGGGTTCGATGCCTCCTTGCGCTGCGCCGGGGATTATCATGCTACCTTGAAAATGATGGCGGCGCGCATGAACGCCGTTCACGTGCCGGAAGTTCTCAGCCTCTTTTTCCAGAATACCACCGGTCTCACGCAAGCCAGCGATAAGTCGGCAACCGAGCATCTCCAGATGATGAACCAGTTTCGCTGGGACATCGATATTGAGCATATTTTTCAAGTCGAACCCGGTGAATCTTCTTCCATAAGCGACGGGCTGGCAACGCTGGGGCTGCATGCCTCGAAGTTTGCCGTTCCCTGGGAAGATAGAATGTCCGAGCACATGGACTTCGCGTTCCATTGCCTGCACCGGGCCCTGGAGCTTGATCCCGAGAATCAGGCGGCGGGAACGAGCCTTGTCGCATTGAATTGCCGACTCAATCGTCTCGCTTCGAGGGAAGCGGATTTGGTGCGGCGCTGGCCGAAGATGGGCGAATGGATCCAGCAAGCGCGTCATGGAATCAGCGAACCTTTGCCGCCGGTCCGTCATGCGTTATTGGGTCCGATCTATCGTCCGGCCGAGTGGATCGATCGTCCGCAGGCAGCCCAACTGATCGGAGAACCGTTGGCTTTGATTCCTTGGATCTGTCGTGTGGAGGGTCGACACGTTTATCTGAGCAAGGACATTTTCCCACGTCCCGTCGGAATGCGGTACCGGCCGAAGGAATTGCAGGAGGCCGGCTTTCGGCTGGCGTCGCTCCTCGCGGAACTCCCGAAGTTTTACGCACATTTTGGCGGGGCAGGGGATGCCTTGCTCCTCTTGGCCTCGATGTACGACACCCATCCGAATGCCGTCGTCTTGAGCTTTCCCAATAGCATCGGCGCCACCCGAGCTTTTTTTGAGACATTTCCGACACTGGGTAAAATTTATTTCCTACCCCAACACGCGGAACCGTTCTTCTCCATTGTCCTCCGATTC
>CAZZGS010000107.1:0-10177 GCA_964653845.1 uncultured Bryobacter sp. | reverse complement strand
CCACCACGCCAACAGCGGCCAGATCGAGTTTGCGGCCGCCATCTTCGTGGCCGTCCTGGGCGCTAGCAGTTACACCTTCGCGGAGGCGTCCGTGGGCCAGGACCTAGCCAGTTGGATCGGTTCGCACCACCGCGCCTTCGAGTTCTTCGGCGGCGTCACGGCGTTGACGGTGCCCGACAATCTGAAGTCAGCCGTGACCAAGCCGTGTTACTACGAGCCTCGGTTGAACCGCACTTACGAGGAGATGGGGGACCATTACGGCACGGCGATCCTGCCCGCGCGGCCCTATCGCCCTCGCGATAAAGCCAAGGTCGAAGTCGGCGTGCAGATCGTGCAGCGCTGGATTTGCATGGCGCTCCGCAAGCAACGTTTCTTCTCGTTGGCAGAACTGAACGAGGCCATCGGGAAACTGCTGGCGCGCCTGAACCAGCGGCGATTTCGCAAACGTCCCGGCACGCGAGCGGAGCTGTTCGAGCAACTGGACCGGCCCGCGCTGCAACCGCTTCCCGTCCAGCGTTACGAGGTGGGCGAATGGAAAACGGCGCGCGTGAACCTCGACTATCACGTGGAGGCGGATCGGCACTACTACAGCGTGCCGCACGCGCTGGTCCATCAACCGGTGGACCTTCGCTCGACGGCGACGACGGTGGAAATTTTCCGTCGGGGGGTGCGCGTGGCCTCACACCTTCGCTCCGCAGAACCAGGCAAGGCCACCACTTCGGCCGAACATCGCCCGAAAGCGCATCAGAAATATCTCGACCGAACCCCATCGCGGTTGATCGAGGAGGCCCATCTGACCGGTCCTACGACCGCCTCTTTGGTGGAGGCGATCCTGGCGGCCAAGCGCCATCCGGAGCAGGGTTATCGCGCCTGCCTGGGCATCTTGCGCTTGGCGGGCGAGTATCCCGCCGCGCGCCTGGAAGCGGCGGCCGCACGCGCTTTGCGGGCGCGAGCCTACTCCTTCCAAAGTCTCGAATCGATCCTCCGAAACAGCCTGGATCAGTTGCCGTTAGCTCCGCAGGATCCGGTCGCCGCAGCCCCTCCCGCCGCGCCACACGACAGGCCACACGACAATGTTCGCGGCGCTGATTATTACGATTCGCCGCCGGGAGCATGATCCCCGGCGGCCCTGACGAACCCCAACCCCCATAGGAGAACTACATGCTCAACCAACCGATGGTCGAGAAACTGCATGCCCTGCGTCTGCGCGGCATGGCGGAAGGCTTTGCCCAACAACAGGAGGATCCGCAGTACCGCCAGCTTTGTTTCGAAGAACGCTTCGCGCTGCTGGTGGATCGGCAATGGAACTGGCGTCAGAACCGGGCGCTGGAGCGGCGGCTCAAGGAGGGACGCCTCGGCGGACCGGCCTGTGTGGAAGATATCGACTTCCACGCGGCACGGGGACTGGACCGGCAACTGGTGCGTTCCCTGCTGCACGACTCGGACTGGGTCCGCCGGCATCAACCTATTTTTTTGATTGGCGCCACGGGCCTTGGTAAGACCTATTTGGCGAAAGCGTTTGGGCAGAAGGCCTGCCGCGACGGGTTCACGGCTTACTTCACCACGACGGGACAATTATTTCGGGATTTGGAGATGGCTCGGGCCGACGGGAGTTACAGGAAGACGCTCCGGAGTCTAAGTCAAGTGGATGCGTTGTTAGTAGATGACTGGGCGATGACGGCGATGACGGAACCCGAGCGGCGGGCTTTTCTGGAGATCTGCGATGCGCGCTATCAGACGCGGACGACCTTACTGACGAGCCAATATCCGGTGGCTAAATGGTATGGCCAGATTGGTGATCCCACGATCGCAGACAGCATCCTCGATCGGCTGGTGCACACCGCCCATCGGATCGAACTGCAAGGTGAATCGCTCCGGAAAACGAAACCAGGAAGAGGGGGGAAAGCCGATGCGGAGGGGTAGGAAGCCGGCCGTTTTCGGCGGGGGCCGGAGCTTCGCCCTCGCCTTCGGCGCACCGCCTGACGGCGGTGACGGGCTCCGCTCCGGCCCCCGCCGAAAACCCTCCCCCGGAACGATTCACGAGAGGAAGAAAATACAAAATCCTTGACGGATGGCGATCGCTATCCCACAATGAGATAGCTTGCGTCGCTAAGCTCCATTTGGTGATCGCCATCGCGTCGGAATGAGTGATCGACATCATCGGAATCAGCACAATGTCGCCTACACATGGTCCAAGGCAATGGGTTGGTGCTGCAACGAAGACAACAACGGTGGTCCTCTGGTGCCGGCTCTCAACCACACAAGCCTCAACTATGTACCGCTCAACTTCGACCGCAAACACAACCTGCAGTTCACCGCTACTTATGAACTGCCTTTCGGCAAGGGCAAGAAGTTCGCAGGGAACAAAGCAGTCAACATGATTGCCGGCGGCTGGCAGATAAACACGCTCTCGAGCTTCATGACCGGCACTCCAGTTCGTGCAACCTCAGACGGCGGCAGCCTCCGTCTGCCTGGCAGCACCCAGCGTGCAGATCAGGTCAAGCAGGAAGTCGCTGTCCTTGGCGGTATCGGTCGCGGTACTCCCTACTTCGACCCCTTCGCCTTTGAGCGCGTCCTCGAGCCCCGCTTTGGCACCGCCGGCTTCAACAGCTTGCGTGGCCCGAGCTTCATCAATACCGACCTTGGTGTTTTCCGCCGCTTCGACATCAAGGAGAAGATCAACCTGCAGGTCCGGGCTGAACTCTTCAACTGGACCAACACCCCGAAGTTTGCCAACCCCTCTTCCGCAATCAATGGCCGTATCACCAATGCCGGCGGACGCGAACCGAACGGCGACCGAATGTTGCGGCTGGGCCTCAAGCTCACCTTCTAGAAACTTGTCAAATACAGATAGAGCGCCTGCCCCTCATGAGGGTGCAGGCGCTCCTATTTTTGGATCTTGGCGAAATGATTGACAGGGCCATTGCCGCGTCCGAGGCCTGGGTTTGTCGAGATCGCAGTATGAATCCAAGCCTTAGCCTGTCGAACTGCTTCCTCTAGCCCCTTGCCCCACGCCAACAGCGCAGCCACTGCCGCAGAATAACTGCAGCCTGTGCCGTGCGTGTGCTTTGTCTCGATCCGCTCGCCGAACAAAATTACTTTGCCTCCAGGCCAAAGCAGCAGATCCATTGCCGCGCCCTCAAGATGCCCACCCTTCAGCAACACCGCACCAGCTCCGAGATCGAGAATCGCCTTTGCCGCATCGAGCATTTCGGCCGAAGTCTCCACGCGCCTTCCAGTGATCGCTGCCGCCTCGTGCAGGTTAGGCGTCAAGAGCATACAAGCGGGCAAAAGCAGTTCAATCAACTTCTCGCACGCATCGGCTGCCATCAGTGGTGCACCGTGCTTGGAGATCATTACCGGGTCTACCACCAGAGGAAACTTGAAGTCTCGGGCGAGGGAGGCCACTCGCTCTACTATTGCCGCAGTTCCTAATGCGCCCGTCTTTGCGGCGACTGGCGGAATGTCTTCAAGTACTGCAATCAACTGAGCGCTGACAAAATCTGGATCCAGCACGTGAATTGCATCCACTTTCAGTGTGTTTTGTACGGTGAGAAGAGTAATCACAGCTTCGCCGTAAACACCAAACTGATGAAATGTTTTGAGGTCCGCCTGGATGCCTGCCCCGCCACTGGGGTCAGATCCGGCTATGGTGAGAGCAACGGGTCTTGTCACACTTTTAGGATTAGCACGGTGATGTTATCGGGCCCGCCTGCATTGCGAGCCGCCTCTACCAGCGATTGTGCCTTGGCCTGTAAATCCTGAGTGTCGTCAGCCAGAATGATCGAGATCGCATCCGCAGCCACTACTCCATGCAGACCATCGCTACAAAGCAAAATCAGCATTCCAGGAGTTCTTGGAATGCTGCGTGTATTTACTCGCAATGGATTTCCGACCCCAATCGCCATCGTCAATACGTGACGCATTGGATGACGCTTCAAGGTTTCTTCGTCGATCCCCAACCGGCGGCCTACTTCGTTCACCCAAGTCTGATCTTCCATCAGAGACTCAAGTCGATTTTCCAAATAGGAATAGATTCGACTATCGCCTACACTGGCAAGGTGCAACTGATCGCCATCATGAAGCAAGCCAACCAGCGTGGTGCCCATGCCTTCGAGAGAAAGATCGCTTGCTGCCATCCGTTTCACCCGATTGTTCGCCTCGACAAAGGCTTCTTCAAGATCGTGCAGCTTGGGGTTACTGCGTTTCTCCATAACGTCGAGAACGGTCTCAGCGGCCAGTCGCGAAGCAGTCTCGCCAGCCTGGGCTCCGCCCATCCCGTCGGCGACGATGTATAAGTTTTGTCCGTGATCGATCAGAAGAAAATCTTCGTTGTTTTTTCTGACCCGACCCGGATCGCTGAGGCCATAGCTTTGCATAAGCGGCAACATGAATTATAAACCAATGCAACACGGCAAATATCGCATTCAAGGCTCCTGTCTCATAATGCGTCAATTTTACTCAAAAAAGGTCAAGGATTTGAGCGCGATCTCGTGCTTGCCGCACAAGGTGATTATCGACCAGCTGAGCTAACTCGCCGAAGCGGTACTCGCTGAAACCTCGCTCGAAGAGGGACGAGTTCTTACAAACTCATAACGTTCCATTGTTGCTGCGGCGAAGTTTTCATGGCTGCGCACCACTTTGCCCATGCAGCGCAATCGCACATCCTCATCAGGACTTTGGCCGGTCGGCAAAGTGATCATGTACTCGATGATTTCACCTACTGAGAGTGGCTGGTTGAGTTCAAACAATACGCCGCTAGAAGACATGTTCAAGGTTTGACCCTGAACAAAACTAAAGCGATGGCCGCTACGAATTATTTCGAAGGGCAGGCGCAGTTCAAAGCGTTGATTCTTACGGTTTTCGTTCACGGTTCACCTTAATCTACTAGGCCCTAATTCTCTGGTCAAGAAAAATACCTCGATGACGTAGGCAAAAAGGACTAGTACTCACAGAGGCAATCATTGGATCCTGCCCGAAAGCGAAGCGTTTCGCCAAAAAACCTGGCTCGACTTCCCCATGCCACACGTCGACAATAGAAGCAGTGAAGAAATTCCTCAGAAACGCGATGGGGGTAGGCCTGGTAGTTCTTGGCATCATCGGGTTGATTCTTCCCATCATGCCGGGATGGGTCTTTCTTATTCCTGGGCTCATGATTTTAGCTGAAGAGTTCCCCTGGCTCGACAAATTTCTCAATCGATGGTTGGCCTGGGCAAAAGAAAAAACATCTCGCGGACAAAATCTTGACAAAAATGATGCATCTGGCACCGGTAAGCCTACCTTATAATCGGGCCAATAGGGTTTTTCCAGTTGAAACGAATACTTGTCCATCTCGTATTGTCTGTGCTTGTGTCGATCGTCTTGTCTGGGCAAGAGAAGAAGGCTAGCCCGCCACCGGCAGGCTATGCCGGCAGCATCATGTGTCGCGGCTGCCACCCGGATATCTCAGCCAGCTTCTTCCGAAATGCCCATTTCAAAAGCACTACCGACGACAAGCTGAAATTCGAGCAAAAGGGTTGCGAGAGTTGCCACGGCCCCGGAAAGGCCCACATCGAAGCCAAGGGCGACAAGACCAAGATCATTGCCTTCTCGAACCTGAGCCCAAAGAAGTCTCTCGATGCCTGCCTCCAATGCCATACCCAGCAATTGGGACGGGCAAACATTCGCCGCAGCTCACACACTACCGCCGATGTTATCTGCTCCAACTGCCATTCGATGCACAAGCCGGCAACACCCCGGCAACTGCTTGCCAAGCCACAAACCGATCTCTGCTATAGCTGCCATTCCAACGTTCAGGCGCAGTTTTCGATGCCAGTCAAGCATCGCGTAAACGAAGGCTTCATGCAGTGCTCCGATTGTCACAACCCGCACGGAGCGGACGCGCCAACCAACCGCATGAGTGCGCGGCCCCGCATGATGGCACATGCCCTCCAAAACGAAGAATCGTGCATGAAGTGCCATGTCGACAAGCGTGGGCCGTTCGTCTTTGAACATGCCGCTGTCCGTGTCGATGGTTGCAGTTCCTGCCACGTTCCTCACGGCAGCATGAATGCAAGGTTGCTCAAGAGGCCTCAAGTCTTCACACTTTGTCTGGAATGTCACAATGGAGCCGGCAACTTTGGACGGCAGGGCGACGGCATTCAATTGACGCCTGCTTCGCATTCACTCACCGAGCCCAAGTATCAGAACTGTACCGTTTGCCATACTCGCATCCATGGATCCAATTCACATGCGAGTTTCCTCCGATGAGCCTCTTACTGCTGACTCTCCTCGCTCAACAGACAGTGGCGCCATCAGTGGAAGCCGTCGGGCCGGCCCGCGGAACGACGATTGGCGACTACAGCATCCGGCAGTCCTTTGAGACCGGTTATCGATTTGCCGGCATCGACGGCAATCGCGGCAAGTACCGCAGCGATGTGAACTTCCTCAATGGTCTCCGCGTGCTTGGCACCTCTCTCACCGTCAATTCACGCAACGGCAAAGGCAAATACTTCGACGAGATCATCCTCAATACACAGGGTCTCGGTAACGATCCTTATCAGATCAGCAATCTTCGCGTTGAGAAGAATCGTAAGTATCGCTACGAGATGAACTGGCGGTTGAACGATTACTTCAATCCCGCTCTTACGATCGCTTTCGGACAGCACTGGCAAAATCTCCAGCGCCGTATGCAGGATCACCAGTTCACGCTTTTCCCGCAAAGCAAGATCCAGTTTTACGGTGGCTATTCGCGCAACGTGCAGGATGGGCCTGCTCTGTCGACTGCGAACCTTTTCGATGCCAGAGGCAACATTTTCCCCTTCTTCCAAAACGTCCGGCGTCAGCAGAACGAATACCGCGTCGGTGGCCAGGTTCAGGCAGCGGGCTTCAAACTCTTCTGGCAACGCGGCTGGGAGTATTTCAAAGAGGACACACGCGGCACGCTGGAAAGCCCAGGCATACCGCTCGACCCTACCGTCACAAACACGACACTCTCCGGGCTTCGCCGGGATGAACCTTATCACGGCTCGACACCGCACTGGCGCGTGAACCTCTTCACCGAAACTGCCAGGTGGTTTACGGTCAATGGCCGCTTCACGCATTCAGACGGCAATCGCAATTTCATCTACGATGAGCTGGCATCGGGGGCAGTCCGTGGCAGTGCGCGAAACGTGCAGACCCTCGTCTTTGGCAATGCTCGCCGGCCCGTTACCTCCGCCAATTTATCATTCTCGATTCTGCCCACAGACTTCATCACGATCAGCAACCATACAGCATTTAGTCAGACCAAGATGGAAGGTGAAAATACGCTGCGTCAGCTTACCAACAATACGCTCGATTCCACAGTTGCCAACTTTCAGTTTCTTGGTATTCGGGCCGTCACCAATTCCACCTTGATTGATGTTTCGCTTCGCCCGTGGATATCACTTCAGGGCGGCTATCAATTTAGCGACCGGCGCATCCGCTCAACAGAACGAGTCAACGATGCAGGCTTCATTGACCTCCTGGCCGCAGAGCAATCCAATCGCCTGCAAGCGGCAACGGCTGGCTTTCGGCTTCGTCCTCTCAAAGGCTTGACTCTTGTTGCCGACGGTGAAGTTGGCAGACAAAATCGGCCGTTCCTGACGACCACTGAGAAGGATTATCATGCCTTCGGTGCAAGGCTCGAGTACAAACAGAAGTTCTATCGTTTGGCCGCCCAGGCGCGCACAAACGTGAACTTCAATTCGATCAGTCTCTTTCGGCATTCTTCCCGCAGCCGCAATTACACGGCTGATGGAAGTTGGACACCCAACACCCGCTTCGCCGTCGATGCCGGCTACCAGAAGCTGCACCTTGACACGATTACGGGCATTGCCTACTTCCTGAACTTCAATCAGGTCGATGGTGATCGGTCCTACTTCGTATCAAATGTTCATGCAGCCCATGCGGGCGTGCGAATGGCGCTACTGAAGAAGCTAGATGTGTATGGCGGCTTTGCTTCGACTAAGGACACTGGTGCTGCAAGGTCTGGCTTCACCAGTCAAAGTGCGTTGCTTGCGGCGCAGTCGTTTCCGCTACGATACGTTTCGCCGCAAATGCGGCTGAGCTACCGCATCAACGAAAAATTGCGAGCGAATTTTGGATACCAATACTATGACTACGCCGAGAGGGTGCTTTTACTCCAGGACTACCGTGCTCACACGGGCTTCCTGAGCGTGCTATGGTCATTCTAAACTTGTTTTTAACGACAAAATATGATTGATGGATTTTGGATTAGTACAATTGTGTTGATCGCGATGACCTTCGGGGTCATTTACTTTCGCGTGACTGCTCAATCCACCGAAAGCAACTGGCCGCTAGTTTATTACGTATTTGCCGTGCTCCATCTTCGACTAAATCCGGAAGGGCTCTCCCAGTCCGTTGTGTTATCGTCAATCCTGGCCGCCATGCTCATACGATTTGAGTTCATGTCGGGTTGGTTCCTGAAGCTAATTCAGTCTGCTGAGCTTATCGGCCTTTTGGTGATTGCCTACTCACTTTTCCTGATCGTCTTCTAGGCGAGTTCGATGTCCGTTTCTTTGAGCGCCCGCCAACCGCCATCAAGGCTGATCGGTTGTACATAACCCATCTTCAACAGGTTGTCGGCTACCAACACCGAACGAAAGCCACCACCACAATAGAGCACCAGCTTGGCGTTCTTGTCGGGCACCTTCGTCTCGATGTCGCGCTCGATAATTCCTTTGCCCAGGTGCAGAGCACCCTTGACGTGGCCTGCGGCGAATTCGCTCTCTTCGCGCACATCTACAAGTACATGCGCTTCGCCTGCGGCGAGCATCTCCTTGTATTGCGGTACATCGATCTCAGCCACACGCGATTTGGCCTCATTCACCAGTGCCAGAAAACCAGGATTATGTTTCATCGTCTACTCCTCTTAAGCAATTCTCTCGATGCGTGCGCCAGCGTTCGCCAGCTTCATTTCAATTTTCTCGTAGCCACGGTCCATGTGGTAGACCCGGTCAAGGATTGATTCCCCACGTGCCACCAGAGCCGCCAGCACGAGCGATGCACTGGCCCGCAAGTCTGAACACATTACCTGCGCCCCGGTAAGATCGCTTGGCCCTGCGACAATCGCCTGCCGACCTTCAATACGGATGTTGGCACCCATGCGAGCGAGTTCGGGAACGTGCATGAATCGGTTCTCGAAGATGTTCTCGGTAATGAAGCTGATGCCGGAGGCACCAGTCATGAGAGCCATGAACTGGGCCTGTAGATCGGTGGCAAAGCCGGGGTGTTCTTCGGTAGTCATGTCGACACTGCGGAGACGAGTGACGGGACGGGTCTCAATGGCGGTAGCGGATTCTTCAACGCGTGCGCCGGCCTGGCGGAGTTTGCTCAATAGAGAAGCGAAGTGTTCGGGGATGCAGTCTGTCAAAGTGACTTCAGAATTGGTCATGATGCCGGCGATTAACAGAGTGCCGGCTTCGATGCGGTCAGGGATGATGGTGTGCTCGGCACCGTGGAGACGCTCGACGCCTTCGATGACGATACGTGAGGTGCCTGCGCCCTCGATTTGCGCGCCCATTTTGGTGAGGAGATCGGCGAGGTCGACGACTTCGGGCTCGCGAGCCGCGTTCTCAAGTACAGTGGTGCCCTTGGCGAGGGCGGCGGCCATCATCAGATCTTCTGTGCCCGTGACGGCGATGCGCTCAAAGTGAACGATGTTACCGCGAAGGCCATTAGGGGCAGCGGCCTCAATGTAGCCGTGCTCCTGATGTACGGTGGCCCCCAGGTGTTCGAGGCCATTGATGTGCAGGTTGATCGGGCGGGCACCGATGGAGCAGCCGCCCGGCACTGAAACGCGGGCGACGCCAGTGCGTGCGGCCAGAGGGCCTAGAACGAGGCTTGAGGCGCGCATGGTTTTGACGATGTCATACGGCGCCTCAGGGTTAGTGATGGTTTTTGCCTCGATACGGACTGCCCCATCGGCGCGGCGTTCTACCATGGCTCCGTTGTGCTCAAGGAGCTTGAGCATCGTTGCGATGTCACGAACCTGAGGCACGCGGTGCAGGATGACGGGCTCGGCGGTAAGGAGGCAAGCGGCAATGGCGGGAAGCGAAGAATTCTTCGAGCCACTGACAGGTAACTGGCCACTGAGAGGCTGGCGGCCCAGGATGCGAAATTTATCCATGAATTGACTAGTTTAGGCTAGCCCAGT
>CAZZGS010000106.1:0-10311 GCA_964653845.1 uncultured Bryobacter sp. | reverse complement strand
CTACAGGATCAAGCCCGCGAGTAGGCTGACAACGCCGCAACCCTTTCAGCCCATGCGCGGAGTGTCACTCGTCCAGGAAAGGCAGTCACTGTCCTCCCTTCAAAGCGCAACGTCTTCCCTCCACCCACGCGCTGCCGGTCTACAGCCGCCGTTATCGGAACACCCCATTCATCGGCAAGATCCTTCAGCAGTAGACGCCCCATGGATCCATCCGCCACCCGGCAACCATGTAATTCTGCGCTCCCATAAGCCCGAAAGGCCGCCGCTGCCCTCTTCAGTTCCGGGCGCATCCGCCTTGTGATTGTTGGCGTCAGTGCTGCGGCATGCTCTGCCGCCCCGCCAGGAATACCGCCTCTTCCGGCACTGATCATCTGCAAGCCTTTTCCACCATGTCCAAAGATCCGCAATAGCCCAAGTTGCTTCGTCTGGCCTGCCTGTAAAATTCGACATACCAAGAGCCCCACCCCGTTCGAAGCCCCAATTCCAACACTGCTCACCGCATCGCCTTTACGTTCAAGCTCAATCTTTGCTCGAATTCCATACTGATGGTCGTCGGCGGAAATCTGTTTTTCGGTCTTACCCTCGATCATCGCCACAATCGTCTCATCAATGTCGGTGTGATCGAAGACTCCGAACGGCATCGCCTCCATCATTGCTTTCCACTCTTCCCCCCCCACCTCTCCCGTCGGTTGCCGCAACAACTTCTTCTGCAGCAGTTGCACCGCCGCCTTCGTCTTGTCACCAAATTGTCAGTCCAACCGCAGAGGAGTCTGCGGTGGCCGGGAGCTGAGAGCAATCTGTACCAACACCACCTTCGGGTCTTCATCGCCCTGCCTGATATGAACCATAAATGCATAAGCGTAATCCTGAGCAATTGTGGCTCAAATTTAAACATGTCGATATTCCGTTCCCCGTCGACGAACACATCTTCGACAGGCTGCTCTCCGGAAACATGGTGAAAAGCCCCAAAGCCAATGAAACGCTTCGGGAACTAAAGAAGATCCGCGAAAAAGAATTGCCTCTAACCCAAGCCTGGGAAGCTTCTATCCTTGGATTGCGAGCTACCTACGCTTTGAAGGACGAGAAGTCTGCCGAAGTAAATCAGCTTCTCGACCAGACTGTCAAAATACAGAATGAAGCACTGGCTGCAGCACTGAAAGATGTCGGGGTCCACTCTGTTGTGGGAGGAACCTGGGTCGTGAGCGCAGACCGTTTTGCGGTCGGACAACGCAAGCACTTGTGGCAGACTGCTCTGGCATCCTACAAATCTCTCGCCCAAATTCAGGAACTCGTCCTGCTCAAACTCCCGGAGCACCATCGCGGCGAAGTGCTGACCGGCATGGTCCAGGCTGCGCAACGCACTGACGACACCGCCACTTTCGACAAGTACTTCCCAATCGCCCAAGAGTCGCTCCTCACCAAGTGGGCATCCGACCATGCGCTTCGCGACCGCACCAACATTGCCTGTAAGTCCTTTCATGAACCCGGCAAGCTGGAAACAATGTGCGCCTCAGCGCGGTAGCAAGCGCTCGCTAGCGGCCAGCACTGCGGGCCCTTCACTTCAGGATTACTCGAGACGCAGATTCTTTAGAGGCTCCGAGTTAAGGGCTCGCAAGGTCGGCCCATAGGCGGAAAGCATTGCTACCCCAGCAATCACGGCGCTCATCCCAGCCAACACCCAGGGGTTGCGCGCGCTCACTTGATACAACTGCGGCTCAAATAATGACCCCGCCGCGAGCACAATGGCAAGTCCTCCAAGCACGCCAAACAAGACTGGCCGAATCGTTTCCCAGATCACCAGTCGCAAGATTTCTTCCCGTGTTGCACCCAACGCCATGCGTACTGCAATCTCGCCTTTTCTTCTTGCCAGCATCTCGCCCGCCATTCCGAAGATCCCGACGCCAGCCATCAAAACACCGAAGAGGGCGAAGCTGGCGGTTACGACAGTCTGTATGCGGCGCCACGCAACTGACTTTTCTACAATTTGCTCCAGGCGAACAATACTTCCAAGAGCGACTTTCCCCTCCAGACTTTGTGCCAGACTCTGCAACTCAGCCATCGCATCCACTTCGCTTAGATTGCTCCTTACAATAAATGAGGCATCGCTCTTCTTCCACTCCCAGTAAGGCAAATACGCAGTAGCACTCGCCTCGGCCTCAAGACCATTCGTCCGCTGGTCTGCAACGACACCGATTACCTGGTAAGCAAACTCGCCATCATCTTTTGCATAGTGAACGAACTTGCCAATCGGATCTTTGTTGCCAAAAACTCGCTGCGCAGTCCCTTCCGAAACCACTACAACCTTCGACTTCCGGTCTGCCTCGGCGAATCCTCTCCCGGCTCGGATCAGCCCACCAGCTGCCTCAAAAAAGCCAGGGCTGATAAAGCGCCAATTGGCTGTGGTCAGCTTTTTGGCTCCCGTTGTACTGACGCTTTCGATCTGCCTCACACAGCTCTCGCCTTGCAGCGGGAGACGGTTTGTGAGCCCAACAGCAGCCACTCCGTCCATTGCGCGTAGAGCGGCCAACAACTCCTCCTGTGATCCATCGGTGGCCGCATCGAAGGTATAGGCATGCTCAGAGGCAAAACCGTGATCGGCCGACATTACCTTCGAATAGCTCAGAAACAGCAATCCCGCCAGCACGGCTAGAGTCAAACTGAGGCCCGCCTCCATCGACACCAGCGCCTGACGCGAAATCCTCTCGGGCCTCGTCTCGAGCGAACGAAGTACTTCGTTTCCAAACAAGCGCCGCTCTCCAATCCTCCAGATACGCCAAAGAGCACCTGCGCCGCTGGCAACGCCCACCACCATCGAGAGTCCCATTCCGCCAGCAATCGCAAACCAGTCGAGGGAGACAGCCCCCGGTCTCGAAAACTCCCCAAGCGAAATCGCCGAGAACCACTGTAATCCGGCCCGTGTCAGCATCAGCCCAACCAATCCACCAACACAACTGAACATCAGGATCTCTGTCAGACTCTGCCTCATTAAATCTCTGCGGCTCGCACCAATCGCAAGACGAATAGCTGCGCTCCGTTCTCTCGCAAGCGACCGGGAATAGAAAAGATTCCCCAGATTGACGAAGGCAATCAGCAACAACATCAAAGCAGCGCCGACCATCAGCCACAGGGGCCTCCACATCTTGCCGGTTAGCCGCTCCTTCAAAGGCTCAAGCTGAACGGAGATGCCTTGCATGAGCTCATTGGATAATCCCTTCAACGCATCATTCAACTCTCCACTCGCCACCTTCGGGCTGGCACCCTCACGCAGCTTCAGAATCAAGGCCCAATCAAAGTTCCCACTGGCAGGCGTCTTCGATAGATCCGCACGAACCGGCATCAACAAGTCAACCTGTTCCGGGGCATGCACCATGTTGCCCAGTTCGGCACCCCGCGGCAAATGAAACCCTTCAGGCAAAACTCCAATCACTTCAGTGGGTACGCGATTCAGCAAAACGGTGCGGCCAAGCACGCGTCGATCACCGCCCCAAACCCTTCTCCACAATTCATGAGAAATGATGACGACCGGTTTTGCCACAAGCCCCTCGTCACCTGCCTCGATTTCCCGTCCGGCTTCAAGCTTCAATCCGAGAGTAGAAACAAAGCCTGCACTGGTTAAGGCGGCTTCAAGCTTCATCGGATTTCCTTCTCCAGTCAGTACCTGCACTTGAGAGCCCAGCAGCGCAAGCGATTCACAACTTCGGCAGCTCTTGCGCCACTCGAGATAATGCCGCGCATTCACCGGCAAATCTGGATATTGCACCGACAGCTTCGGCACAATCGTTCGCACGTTGTGCAGCCGGTCGGCCTGCCCATAGGGAAGGGGCTGAAGCACCAAACCGTTCATGATCGAATAGGCCAGCGCAACAGCCCCAATACCAATGGCGAGCGTAAAAATTACCAAACCGGCAAAGGCCGGCCTGCGATGAAAGCCGCGCCAGATCTCCCGCAGATCCATCCGCAGGAGATCCCAAATCCGCAAGCCGCGTTCTTCGCGGCCTTCTTCGACGTAGCGCGCAACACTTCCGAATTCAAGCCGGGCCTGTCGGGCTGCTTCTTGCGTTGACATCCCACGCTTCACCAGATCGCCAGTACGAGCCTCCAAATGAAACTGGATCTCCTCTTCCAAATCCTGGTTCGACATCAGCCCATCACCACGGCAAGTACAGCTTTTGACATACCTAATACCTTTAGGAGAAGCATCGCAAAGCTTCTCCTGGCTGTCAAGCTGAACCAGTAACCGAAGAATCTACTGAATCGCGATCAGCACTGCGTTCGAATCGCTCCCGGAGGTGCGCAAAATCAGCGATCCCACACCCGTGGGTGCATTCGACGGAACCAAAAGATTTACCTGATTTACGCCAATAAATCCCGGGGCTGAACCGGCGAACAGCACCGGCAATACCACCGGTTGCCCGCCAATAGTGAGAATCGCCTCAACCGGCTGCCGGGTTGGCTCAAGCTCGGTCGAAGACGCAGGAACACCGCTCGCTACGCCACCATTTACCGCTCCCAGCCCCGACGCATAAATCACTAGCGCCTGTCCTCTGTCTATCCCAGTCTGTTGATCCACCAATTGCCCCGTAGCCGCATTCACAACCACGCCGGCGTTCTCTTTCACTAGAAAGATGCCCGGGCTGGCTGGCCCGAGCGGTAAGGGAACGGGCAGGCTGGCCGCACCGTTGCGCACAACGACCACTTGCACTCCGGTCTCATTGCTGAGTTCCCATGGAATTTGTGCGTTTACCTGGCCGCTGCTAGTAAAGTACAAAGGTGCCGGCTTGAGATTGAAATAGACCCGAGTCTGCCCAATCAGCGTCGGCAAAGGCACGGCTATTGCGCTCGCGGTAGTGGAGGCAAAATTCGTGCCAAACAAAGAAGTGATCGACCCCGCCGCCAAAGCCCCACCACCAAAGCCTGCCGCACGGGTAATGCCGTTGCGCTGAAGCGTCGGAGTCGTTGGCCCCTCAGGGCTCACCGTAGCAACAAAAGAACCAACCAAACTAGTAGACCCAATCACCCCAAACGCCAATTTTGTTGCGCCTTGTGGCACCACAAACTGCTTCAAATCGCCAGCATCGGTGAAGCCGCTTCCGATCAGAAAAGGCTGCTGCAACAAGGGCTCGACTCGTACTGCGTTCCGGGTAGCTCCTGTGAAATTGAGACCTGGAGGCTCTGTGCGCGTAGTCTCGGAGACAAAGATCCCGACAAGTGCTCGACACCGGCCGTCAATGCGGGCGATCGAATATTCCGCTACAAGATTGGTATTACATCCCAGCCGACCGTCGGGCCCATTTCCATCCACTGACCCGGTGGCAACAATTCGCAAGGCTTGACCTGCCACTAAAGGCACATTTGCCACGGACGGGGAAAAGATCGGCGAACTGCCGCCATTCCTCGAAGCAGTGCCGGACCCCTGTTGTGCAAGATGGATCATGCTCGTAGCAGAAACGCGCACCGGGTTTCCTGGGATCTCAACGGCTGATCGTACACTCACCCGCACGACAAATGAACCCGTGGAGCTCCCATTCGCAAGTGGTGCAAGATACAGCCGAGTCGCTCCATTCGGTACCACAACACCCCGCCGGTCCGCCTGATCCGTCACCCCACTTCCGACGAAAAATGGCTGTTGCAAGAGCGGCTGGATTAGAGGTATATTCCTGGCGTCGCCTCTGAAGTCCAGATTCAATGGCTGCGCCCGCGATGTATCAGATAGGAAGACCCCAACTAGACCCCGGCATGGGGCATCCACTCGTGAAATACCCAGTTCGGCTGAGAATGAATCATTGCAGCCAGTGCGTCCGTCTGGCCCTGAACCATCCACTGCCCCACTCGTTTCAAACTGTAGAGTTTGGCCTGCTGTCAAGGGAAGGTTTACCAGCACGGGAGAATCCGCCGGAGCGCTTCTGCTGCCATTAATCGAGCGGGTCCCGCTCGCTTGACCTGCCAGATTGATCACGACGTTTGCCGGTACAGTCACCTGCACCTGCCCCATGGCGGAAAGGCACACCAAACTGAAGATAATTCCGATTTTCATATACATCCTACTCCTAAATTACTTAGTAGAAGGATATCCATATCTCTCCTAATCCGTCAAGGAGAGTGTGACGAGACGGAAAAAGGGCGACCCCTTCAAAAGGGCCGCCCTTCTTCTTAAACCAACAGCTATGAACTAAACCAGTTTGGTACGCCGCACCGGCAATTCACGGATCCGCTTGCCGGTAGCTGCGAAAATGGCATTGGTAATCGCAGGTACGATCACCGGAACGCCAGGCTCACCGGCTCCAGCAGATGGCTCCTTGCTCGGCATCAGATGCACATGTACGTTGCGAGGGGATTCGGTCAGGCGAGGCACCATGTAGTCGTTGAAATTCGACTGCTGAACGCGACCGTTCATGGCCGAAATTTCACCCAGCATCGCAATACCAGTCCCAAACACAGCCGCGCCTTCAAACTGCGCAACCACGCGGTCCGGGTTCACCACCGTACCGACATCGGCAACGGTCCAGACATTCGGAATCGTCAGCTTACCGTTGTCGTCAATTTCAACTTCGACCACACTCGCGATGTAGCTCAAGAAGCTACGATGAGCAGCAAAACCAAGGGCCCGGTTCTTCGTCGCCTTCTTCTTGCCGTAGCCGCTCTGCTCTGCCGCAAGCTCAATCACGCGACGCAGGCGTCCCGTATTGATCGGGAACTTGTCGATCGGCATGCCGTTATTCCAGGGCTTCACGCCATCCTTGCTCAGATCGACATTGCGATCCGGACCAAGCGCCTTCAGCACATAGGTAACGTAGTCTGTATTGTTCAGCGCAGCAAGCTCATCGAGGAAGCTGTGAATCCCGAACGCGTGATACACATGCGCCACCGCGCGCATCCAGCCAAGGCGGAGATGATTGGGCGCAGGCAAATTCTCACCGCGGATATTCGGCACATCATACGGCAGTTCATTCAAACCCATGCCAACTTCAAACTCGGCACCATACTGTGCGCCAGGAGCGAAAGTGGAAGCAATTGGCGGAAACGCCGAGCGGAACAACCACGAATTCAACTTGCCGTCGGCATCCATGCCTGCCTTCATGTGCATTCCCGATACCGTGTGATAGTAGTCGAACTTGATATCGTCTTCGCGAGTCCAGACCACCTTCACCGGCTTGCCGGTTGCCTTCGACAGCAGCGCAGCTTCCACCACATAATCAGGCTTCGACTTACGGCCAAATCCGCCGCCAAGCAAAGTCACATGGCAGATCACGTCGGTCTTCGGGATCCCCATCGCCGCCGACACCGCATCCTGTACAGCCTGCGGATTCTGCGTCGGGCACCAGGTCTCTACCTTGCCGTTCTTGAACTCAGCCACTGCCACTGGCGGCTCCATCGGAGCATGCGAAAGCAACGGCGCATAGTAGTTCGCTTCATGCGTCTTGGCAGATTTGGCAAAAGCCGCATCCACATCCCCGCGATTGCGCACCACCTTGCCTGGCTTCTGCACAGAATCCAGCAGGAACTTCTTCTCGTCGGCCGAGTTGTAGCCCTGATGTGGGCTCTGTTCCCAGTCAATCTTTAGTTTCTTACGGCCCTGCATCACCGCCCAGGTGCTGTTGCCAAGCACGGCCACGCCACCCAACTGCTGGAACAAGTGCGGTGCCTTAAACATCGGCAACTCAACTGTCTGCGTAACACCCTTCACTTGCAATGCTGCAGAATTATCGAAGCTTTTCACCTTGCCGCCGTACACAGGAGGCCGCTCCACCATCGCATAAAGCATGCCGGGCATCTTGGCATCCATACCGTATATTGCCTTGCCGATCACAATATCGTGATCGTCGAGCATTGGCACCTTTTTGCCAATCAGCTTGTACTGATCGGGAGTCTTGTAGCGAAGCTCATGCTCTTTCGGCACTTCCATCTTCATCGCAACCGGCAGCAGTTCCGCATAAGTCAGCGTCTGCTTCGTCTTGCCGTTTACAACTTTGCCCTGCGATGCAGCAACATCGCCAGGCTGGCAACCCCACTTCTGGGCACCCGCACGTTCAAACATCGTACGTGCTGTAGCTCCGGCCTTCAGCATAGCTGCGCCAAAGTCACGTACCGAGCAAGATCCGTCGGTATTCTGTGAGCCATACTTCTCGTTGCCCAGCGCCTGCTCGACACGAACCTTCTTCCAGTCCGCTTCCAGTTCATCGGCCAGCATCATCGGCAGTGTAGTACGGCTGCTCGTACCCATTTCACTGCGATGCGCCATGATTACAACCGTGCCATTCGGCTCAAAGCCAAGGTACACGTTCGGCTCCCACGAAGCCGGCGCAGCAGTCGCTTCGCCCGAACTCACGCTCACACCAAAAACAAGAGCACTAGCCGACAAAACAGTGCCCACGAATCCGCGACGATCAAGGATCTGCACGCTCTGGTCGTATTGCGAATACGCTTCCTTGGCCAGTCGCGTTGTTTCAGAAATTCTCTCGGGAGCCTGACGGCTCTCACCGTAGTTAATGTTCGACATTAAGCTTTCACCCCCGCTGCCGACTTCACCGCCGCACGAATGCGCGTATAGGTGCCACACCGGCAAATATTCCCGTTCATCGCCGCATCGATTTGATCGTCAGTCGGCTTTGGCGTCTTCTTAAGCAAAGAGGCAGCCTGCATGATCTGGCCAGCCTGGCAATAGCCACACTGCGCCACACCATGTTTTTCCCACGCCA
The DNA here is from genome assembly GCA_964653845.1 of uncultured Bryobacter sp. Taxonomy (GTDB): domain Bacteria; phylum Acidobacteriota; class Terriglobia; order Bryobacterales; family Bryobacteraceae; genus Bryobacter. The sequence goes on along the minus strand of CAZZGS010000106.1, from coordinate 1,615 downwards.
CCTGGCAGGGATGCGTTCCATTCGGGCTCAAGCCCTCAATCGTCGTAATGTCTTTTCCGGCTACATCTTTCACCGGCGTAACGCAGCTGCGAATCGCTTCGCCGTTCCGGTGTACCGTACAGGCACCACACAGACCCATGCCACATCCAAACTTAGAACCGGTCAGAGAAAGCTCTTCCCGGAGGTACCACAGCAGAGGCATATCGCCATCGCCGTCAAACTTGCGTGCCTGACCGTTGACTTTGAGTTCAATCATAGAGATGCCATTGATCTTACACTGGAGTTTGGAATGAAACAACGGATACGATCGACCACAATCCTGAGCGTGCGCCGCGAAGGCAAGATCGTCATGGCTGGCGACGGCCAGGTGACGCAGGGCTCTGAAGTACTCAAAAGCGGCGCCCGCAAGCTCCGCCGCCTCTATAACGGCAAGATTCTCGCAGGCTTTGCCGGCTCTACAGCCGATGCCTTCAGCCTCTTTGCCCGCTTTGAAGCCAAGCTCGAACAACACAACGGCCAACTGCCACGCTCTGCCGTCGAACTAGCCAAAGACTGGCGCACCGACAAGATGCTCCGCCACCTCGAGGCCATGCTCGTCGTAGCCGATATCGAAAGCACCTTTCTCCTCTCCGGCAACGGCGACGTGATTGAACCAGACGATTCGATCGCCTCTATCGGCTCCGGTGGCCCCTTCGCCATTTCTGCCGCCCGGGCCTTATTTGAAAACACAAACCTCAGCGCCCGCGAAATTGTCGAACGCTCGATGAAAATCGCTGGCGACATCTGCGTCTACACCAACCACAACATCACAATCGAAGAACTCAGCTAAATGGTGATCTACCTGCCCAACCTCAAGAACGACAATGCGCCTCTGCTTGACGAGCTCACTCCGCGCGAAATTGTCGCTGAACTAGACAAATACGTAATAGGCCAGGGAGACGCAAAGAAGGCCGTCGCCATCGCCTTGCGTAACCGCATCCGCCGCCAGCGCCTCGATCCCGAAATGGCCGAAGAAGTGATGCCGAAAAACATCCTCATGATCGGCTCAACCGGCGTCGGCAAAACCGAAATCGCCCGCCGTCTCGCCAAGCTCGCCAACTCGCCCTTCCTCAAAGTAGAAGCCAGCAAATTCACAGAAGTCGGTTACGTCGGCCGGGACGTCGAAAGCATGATCCGCGATCTAGTCGAGATCTCGATCGACCTCGTTCGCGAAGAGCGTCTCGACGAAGTTGCCGAACGCGCAGAACAAAACGCTGAAGATCGCCTCCTCGATCTCCTTACAGCCCCTTTGCCCGAAGGCACCGAAACCACCGAAAAGGCCGCCGACAAAGTCCGCGACAAGCTACGCGACAAACTCCGCGCTGGCAAGCTCGACGACAAGATGGTCGAAATCGATGTGAAAGAAAAGACACCTCAGATCCAAGTCGCAACTGCCCCAGGCATGGAAGAAATGGGCGCCAACCTTCAGGAAATGCTCCCCGGCCTCTTCGGGCCTCGCATGAAGAAGCGCAAGATGAAGGTTCCCGATGCCCTCGACTACCTCACCGAAGAGGAAGAAGAGCGCCTCATCGACATGGACCAGATCACCAAAGAAGCCCTCGACCGGGTCGAGCGC
>CAZZGS010000105.1:0-10343 GCA_964653845.1 uncultured Bryobacter sp. | reverse complement strand
AAGGGAATCGGCTTCCACCAGAGAAGCATGGCGGTGTTGGCTGTGCGCGACACCAGCGCGGCGATCACCAACGACCAGTAGCCATAGCCTAGCCAGGCAGCCAGCACCGTGAACAGAGCCTGCAAACAAGCCTGTACGGCTTCAGCAATCGAGAGCCGCCGGTAGTCGAGATCCCGCTGCAGCAGACCCTGCGGCACAGTTTGCAATGCCATGATCAGAAAGCCCGAGCTGTTAATAACGACCAACAGTTGCAGGGATGGATTGTGAAAGAAGTCTGCCATCCAGGGCGAGATGGCGGCAGCCAACAGAAACGTCGCGCAACCCAAGGCAAAAGCGACGGTGTGGATCTGGGCCAGAACTCGGCGGTCGAGCTCTTGCATTTGCAAGACTGCCGTACCGATTCCAAATTCCGCAAGTACAGTAGCAATGACAGTGACAAAGCCAGCCATTTCGACCATGCCGAAATCGGAGGGCGATAGCAGCCGTGCAGCCAGAAACAATGAAACCCAGGTAAAGACCTGGGTCACCCATTTGGCACCGGCGGTCCAGGCCATGCCCCCAAGAAAGGTGCGGTCCATCTGGCGGGAATCCGGCTTGGGGGACACGAGGGTTAGTTCCTTGCAAGAGTACGGTCCACCATCTGGCGGAAACGTTGTACGTAAATCTCTTCGGTGAGCTGGCTGTGAGCGATCTCATGAGAGATCTCTCCCATGCGATCGGCCAGGCCGGGATCGTCCAGAAGACTTCGCAGAGCGGCTTCGAGTTGGTCGACATCTCCAGAAGGCACTACGAAGCCATTCACCCCATTACGGATCAGAGTTGGAATCCCCCCCACATCGGAACCAATGGTAGGCAGGCCTGAGGCCATGGCTTCAATCACCACACGTGGAAGGCCCTCACAACGGGAAGGGAGCGCGAAGATGGTGGCTCGGCTCATACGCTCGAGGGTGAGTGGATTAGGGATCGCCTTGAGAATCTCAATACTGGGACAGCCCTCGGCCAGAGCCAGCAGCTTGGGATCTCCCTCGAAATGCCCCTGCGCCAGCAACCGCAGATTCGGATAATCGGCCGCAATGCGCCGAAAAGCCGCAATCAAAAGGTCAACCCCCTTGAGATACCAGGGTGCACCAACCAGAAATACGTAGGGCGATTCTGTGTCTGCATTGCGGCGGGGGACGCGGGAAATGGAGACAAACTCGTGGAAGCTTTCCTTGTAGGCGTTGCGCAGCAGCGGATAACGATCCAGTTGGGTGGGGAAAAGCAGGTGCAAGCAGTCACAGAGCGAGCCTGAAATATGGAGACAGATGTCGGAATAAAACTTATGCAGGCGGTCACCCAGGGTGGGAATGGGTCGTTCGACCAGGGAGGCAAGGTGGGGGGAAGTGACGATTTCGATAATGAGGCGGGCGCCGGTGAGGTACTTAAGCAGAACGCCAATCAATCCCGTAGTCATGTGCGAATAAGCGACGATTATGTCAATTTTATTCTTCTTATTAAGCTCTAATGTTTTTGAAATAAAAAACCAAAATACATGAAAGCGACGGAGGATACCCGTGTAGCGCCAGGCAAGAAACCAGTGATAGCGAAACGCGCCGCGACTAAAGGTGGGGTAGGAGTCTGAGCCAAAGGCTGGGTGCAGCTGCTCTGGTCGCTCAAACCAGACTGCCTGCACTACTTCGCCACCCAGAACATTGGAAAGGTGGAAAAATCTATCCATCCTTTGATCTTCTGGAGGTGGCATAAAGCTAGGGTGCAGATAAAGTATACGTGGCGTAGCTGTGGAGGGCGAATTCACGGATCAGGCGGCGGTTTTGCTCTCCATATAATAGCAGCCCGAAGGTTCTGCGCGCAAAATTAGAATACAATTGAATAATAAATATTAATCAATAATATTCTTTTAATAGTTCGGATTATTAAAATAATACGTTATGATTTTAACATGGTAAATTTAAATGTATTTTTCATCTTTTTGAGCGCCGCCATTTTGGTGGCGCAGACAAAACTTGATCTTTCGAAGCAGGGTAGAAATGTGGATTTTCGTGCGGCGGGAACGACTGCACCGATCCAGATGGGAACCCTATTGCCCTCCAGTTGTGGGCTGGGTGAATTTTTCTTTTTGACTGGCATAGCCGAAGGTGGCTTGTTACATGCCTGCACGAATCCGAACATATGGACTGTAGTCAAAGCGTCTCTGCCGGCTGGGGGCGGAACGGGGTTTGTATTGACAACGGATTCTGGCGTAGCGAATTGGTATGGGATCACAGGAGATGTAAGTGGATTTCCTGGGCCGATGCAGGTGACCGCACTGCGTACAAGACCCTTGTCGACAACGAACCCGCAGGTAGGGCAAGCATTGGTCTGGACGGGTCAGCAATGGGCGCCCGGGACAGTGAATGGAGCACCTGGAACAGTGGTATTGGAAAGCAACAACGTCGTGGCGGGAACACGCGGCGTACACAATCTGGTTGCAGGCTTTGGTTTGCTGACACTGATCACCGACACAGGGTCCAAGCTGAATATTCAGCAGGCCGTAGACCCTGCCGTTATGTTGTCCCGGGCCCAGCATCAGACGGGCCAGGTTTTACAATGTAATTCAAGCGGGAATTCAGCAAGCGGCTATAGCTGTGCAATGAGTCCGGTTTTGACGGTATATGCCACTGGCATGATGTTGTACTGGAGGCCGGATGTCGATGGAACCGGTGGAGCTACCACTCTGGTAATTGGCAGCCTGGCGGCCAAAAGTCTGAAATTGCAGGACGGTTTGAGCGACCCGCGATCCAGCGACATCCTGGCCGGGCAGATGTATCCGCTCTGGTATGACGGTACGGTATTTCGTATGCTGGGAGTAATGCCGGGACAGGTTCCGAGCCGACAGCCTCGTCCAGGTTGCACACTTGATTTTAGAGGGCAGCTTTGGCTGTTACCGGGTATTACCGGAGCGAAAGATACAGTGGCGATTTGCGCCAAGGACGGAAACAATACTTATGACTGGCGGGCGTTGTATGAATAAGAACTCACTCACAAAGAGATTGAAACGGGCTGGGCTGGGGCTATTACTAGCACTGGCTTTGCAGCAGAGCGGTAATGCCGGGCAGTCTGTCAACCTGCGGAATCGATACATAGGAAACAGCAATTTCCCCAGCCAGCCACGGGGCAACCCTTGGCGGATAGAGATGTATATTCACAACTGGGAAGCGGCGGCGAATACGCGAATTGCGGATTTGTCGGCGTTAGGAGGGCAGATACGGATTTTCTCGTTGGCAAGTGGCGAAGTAATTCTGTCGCCAGGAGGATTTCTCTGGCACAGCGCGGAGAGCAACGGGTGTTTGTTCCGGCTCGACCAGTTGCCACAAAAAGGAGTCTATCTGCGCATGCAGCGAGACCCGGCCAACAGTCGTCTTTATTGCGAAGTATGGGATGTAAACGGGCAACGCTTTGGCAATCACACGGTAACCTTCACGGCTGGGGGAACCTACGCGGAAAACGGTATCTTTCTGGGTTCGGCAAACCCCGAGCCATTTGACCGCTTCGTCGGGTTTTTTAGGGTCCATTCGACACTGGTGCCGCTGAATGCGCGGCCACCGGTGTCCAGGGACGACAGCAACAGGTTGCTGGAGTGGAAGTTTGACGGTAGCGGATCGGACAGTGCGGCAAACTGGAACATCCAAACCCTGAGTGGTGGTTCTCTGGCATATGCGGCAACACCGGGCCAGACGGCACCCACGGCAACGATCAAGTTACTCGATACTCCATTCTGGTCCGACTGGGTGAGTATTCGAGCCGGTTATCCCGCCAATCTGGATGGCCGGGCCAGCTATTCGCAGGCCGACTCTTCGGCGGCGGTAACCTATCGCTGGAGACAGGTCGACGGACCGACCACCCTGGAGTGGGATGACGACACATCGGAAAAACCAGAAATCCGCGGGGCCGTCTTTGGAACATACCGTATCGAGTTGACAGTGGTGGACGCGGCTAACAATCAGACAAAGGTAGAAAACGAAATTGGCGCGGTGGCAACCGACACAAATGGTGTAGTGATACACGCGGATCCAAATGTTGAGAAGATCTTCGGCCCGATGATCGCATTCGGGCGCAATCCCTGGTCTGCGGCCGACGACGCGCATTTGCGTGGCGTGCAGGTGCGCTCAGCGCAGTACGACACAAGACATGAGCCAGAGTGGACTACACCTCTGGCAGGCACCATCAATTACGATGCCACCTCAAATCCATTCACGGCCCTGCGGCAGAATCTGGCTGCATCAATCACTGCCACTTCCAACTCGATTCAGTTGAACGGAACGGCAAACCTGGATTTCAGCAAATTTCCCACTTTGATCAGTATTGAAAGTCCGGGCTATGGCGGGGAAGAGATTTTGATCTGCGACATCACCGGTAATACAGTACAAGTTTGTTACGACGGCCGGGGATACGGGTTTTCAAATGCGCGGAGCTGGAACACGGGTGCGCGGGTCTTTCAACGCAAGGTAAGCGGTATGAATACGGATTTTCTGTCGACTTTCTGTCCAGCAGGGCCCGGCTTGTCCGGACCCAAAGTCTATGACAGCGGCAGCGTAAATGTAACGCCAGGCTCGGCTACGCTGGCCGGAACGGCAACCGTATGGACCGCAGCAAGCTCGGTATATGGCGGCCAGATGATCCGCATTGCGGGAACATATGGTGGGGGCAACCCATTCGTATTTTTTACCACCATTCAATCCATCGCAAGCACGACGCAACTGACAATGAGCAGGCCATGGCCAGCCGACGCCGATGTCGGCAGCGGTTTAAGTTATTCGTTTGTGCAGTTTGGACAAGACTCTCTGGCCCCAAAATGGACCAGGACAGATAACACCGAAGGCCATACGCTGTTTGGCGTCACCGCCTGCTTGAGTAACACGGAGTTGTTCATTCGCGGTGGACTCGAAGCAGTCGGCGGTGCACAAACAAACAAGCAATATAGCCGCTTACGCCAGTACTGGATGAGTCAGGGGGGCAACGGAACCCCCAATTTTTACGACGAAGTTCTGGCTAACTATGCCATGTACTTCCGTTCGGGCTGGACCAAGGCCCGGGAGGCAGCACGGAAAATTGGCGACAACTGGGTGAAGCAACCCTTGTTTGATGAAGGCTGGGGCATTGGGACCAGCACACCGCGTAATGTAGCGATGGCTGGTGTGGTTGCCGGAACCATGCTCGATGGCCGCGAGCAAAACTGGTATGCAATCCGGAAGATGGCCCAAACGGGTGCCAATAAAATCAACGTGAGTTGCGACGACGATGTCCGAGAAACCGCTTACATGATGATGTGGCTCGCCTTTGCGGCGATGTTCGATCCGCTTGATACAGGCAACCCGGCCGAACCCGGCCAGCGGAGCTACTGGAAGGCCAAACTCGATGAGAACTATGCGCGGGACAACAGTTGCCGCCGGGAAGACGATTCGTTCGCTTCAGGGTTCTATTTCAATACAACGCACTATCCGGCCCTTACGGTAACAAATGCCTCAACGGCTGCTACCGGAACCGGCCTGACGGCAGCTATGTGTCCAGTGCAGAGCAGCGGAACGGGTACCATTTTCAATGGCAGCGCGACCCTGCAGAGTACAGGACCGAATTTGGTTCCGCAGTGGACCTTACCCCGCAGCATCACGCTAACCGGGGTTCGCAATGGCGCTCCCTATACGGTGTCTTTCCAGTGGCAAGGTCAAGGAGCAACCGTAACACTGGCGGCGAAGTGGCTTGGCAACAGCGGCCAAGTGAACTGGCAGGTGTACAGTGATGATTACGTAACCATCATTGCCAGCGGCCCCCAGGATCCAACCTACGGGACGGTGTATAGCTGTACCTACAATTCACCTACCTCGATCACCCTGAATCGTCCCTACGCGGGAAATTCAGGCACGGCGTATCTATACCGGGCGAATCTGGCCGGACGTGGGCAGCAGCCTTTTATGGCTGGTATCAAGGCATTGCAGATGATGTATGCCAGTCAAGGAGCGAACGGACAAACGGCGCAGAACTACAAAAATCTGGCGGCAGCTTTAGGGAATTGGCTGATCCAGACAGGGTATGATCCGGCCACCGGTGGGCTTCATTACGGCCGTGGGTTTCCGATGTGTGAACCATTGCTTGAGGCGTCTCAACAAGGATTTAATTGGCGCAACCTGCAATGTTCGCACGGCACGGGCCGGGACGACCGTGGCGCAGCACGGGCTTTGCTGGCTGAAGCACAATCGGCGGTAAGGGCGGCATTCGAAGCCAATCCATCGCAGGAATTAAAGACGTTGGGCGATCAGTTCTACGCCAATCAGTGGGGTAGCGATGCATTCACTCCGACGGGGTTGGCGCGCAGCGACGGGCTTGAGAATATCTATGCAACTAACTCAGCGCTTGGCGCCGGCAAGTGGTATGGATTCCAGTTTGGCGTTGGCATGGCCCATCAGTGGCCGGCAGTTCGGCTGGGCGGAGCGCAACCAGCCTTCACGGTTTCTACCAATATCAACTTTGATGTGAGTGGAATCGCCGGAGCGGCCAAAGCACGGGCAACCTTCACGTCACCAACGGGCGGGCAAACCGTAGTCACATGCTCCACATCTCCCTGTATAGCGAGTCTCGATGGACGGCTGGGCGATCACTGGGTGGTTGTAGATTATTTGTCGGAGAGCGACGAGGTAGTCTCAGCCGGCAAGCCGAAATTGCTGAAGCAGTAAGAACTTAAGCTTAAATCAGGCAAACGAGCGGACTGGAAAGCTGCCTAGCGGCAGTGCAACAGGCCGCTCGTTTTTATTGGTTTCGTCGAGAGCGCGGTTACCAATAAAGTAAAGGGCGATCGAGGCGGAAATGATCATAGGCTGAACAGAACTGTAAGCATTGGAAAGGAAGGTGATGCAAGTGAAGTACATTACCATCGAGAGCAGAAAACAAAAAGCAACGTTGGCGACTTCGGTATTGCCGAGTTGCCGGGCCCGGCGCAGGACACGCAGCCCTAAGAATCCTGCCGAAAAAATAGCAGTGGCATAGAAGAAGAGTGCCGGAAGCCCCTCTTCACTGGAAACCTGAGTCCAGGAACAATGCGTGGCGTGCCAGGCACCGCGCCTACCCTCCTGCTTGCTGATGTGAGCTTCATAGGCGGTGAACTGCTCGGGGCCGACGCCGAAGATAGGGTGTTCGAACGTAAAACGGACACTCTGCCAGAAAAGATGGGAGCGGGCATCGCCTGACATCTCGGCCTCTAGGTGTTTTTCACCAACGGCACTAAAGATGCGGGCGAAAGTGGCACTTGGTAGCAGGACAACCACTGGAATAGCAAGCAGAGGAACCAGGACCAAAGCGGATATGCGCTGGCGGCTGGAAGACTTCCATAACCAAAACAGAAATCCAGCGGCGACCGAAAGAAAAGCCCCACGGGAAGCCGATCCGAGAATGACATAGCCGGAATAACCGAGCGCACCGAAACACAATATGCGCAAAAAGGAAAACACCTTCGGGTCAATTATACAGTAGATCAGGTACGGAGCAAGCATGAGCAGGATGGCTGCAAGGTCGTTGGAATTGCCAATCGACCCGGCAAAGGCGAGCGTCAAGCGCCCGTCTTGTCCCATCACCGAGCAAAAATAGGCCGTAAACAGAACACCAAAGGCAGCGACTGCCATGGCATAACAATACCGGCGCATGTCCTTCCAAACAATGAAGGCCCCAGCAGGGATCAAAATCGCGGCAAGCTCATAGCGGATGTAGCCATAGACCCGGTCGAATGAGCCGCCCGGCCAGTGACTGCTGGGAATACAAACGGCCATCCAAAGAACGAACAAAATCCAGAGGATCGTGGGGCGAAGACGGAAAACACGAGCGAGGCCACCGCTGGCAAGTACAAATAGAACCGCAGGGGTAAGCGTAAGAGGAACCAGATACAGTTTGATGCCGGTTAAAAACTGAACCGCTTCGGTGATGTAGCTAATTTTGATAATCAGGTACATGAGGCCGAAAAAGACGGCAAACTTTCGCAAAGGGTTGAATTCAGCCGGATCGGACGCAAGTCTTGCCTGGACTGGTGCCGTGGCTAGGGCTACCGTTGGGGCAACGATAGGCCGTGGAGCCGGAACAAGCACGGGATTGGAAGACAACATTCTACCCACATCAGTAGTGTAACCCCGCCAGGCAGGGGATGCCAAGGGCACAAAGTGCCAGTGCCGGGGCGGCGTAAAAGTACAAAGGATGCAGGACCCGAGGAAAGCTACAGGGATATCGTGCTACGTTCAAATGACTAGAGGGATTGCTGAGATGCCCTCTTTTACAAGAACAATGCCGCGGATTCGAACGCTATTACTGTTGCTGGGCGACATTTTTGTTATCTACGTGACCATTTTGGCTACCGCATGGGGAATTGCCAAATCGGAACGTTTTTGGGCCTACGACTTCACTATCTACATAACCGATGAGCGCACGCTGCCGAGTACGGCGATCAGTTGCGCCTCTATATTGCTGGTGCTGTATTTTCTGGGGCTATACGATGAACTGCAGTCAGCCAGCAGCCGGATGATGATTGAGAATCTGATGCTGGTGCTGGGCTTCACGATGATCATACAGGCGCTGGTAAGCTACTCGCGTACAGGGTACGAAATGCCGCGCTGGCTGATGCTATTTGGCGGACCGCTGGTGATGGTAACGCTCAGTCTATGGCGGGTCTGGTACAGAAAAGTGCTGCTGGGGACAGCGGGTCGGCAACGGGTCGTGCTGGTCGGCAACACGGGCGTCTCGCGACAAGTCCTTGAACAGATTCAAGCTCACCCTGAGTTGGGATATGAGGTATTGTGCTGCTTTAGGCAGGCGGGCGAAGAGGATATGCAGAGCGTGGAAACCCTGGCGATCGAAAGCGCCGTGTCCCAACAGATTGAAAGCCTGAAGCCGGAACGCATTGCGGTATCGGGAACAATTGATCTCGACGACAAGCTTTCCAGACAATTATTGAGCTTCAGCATGCAGGGGATTCAAGTAGAGAACATGGGGGATCTCTATGAGAACCTGTTCGGGCGAATATCGGTAGACTCGGTGACGATCAATCAGTTGATCTTCTCGGCCTCTCTGCGGCCACGGGCCTGGGTGGTGATGACACAGGAGATTTATGGGCGCTTGCTGGCCGCTTTGGGGCTGGCCATCGCCTGGCCGTTCATGCTGCTGACGGCAGTGGCCGTAAGGCTGGATTCAGAAGGTCCGGCGTTACTGCGGCAGACCCGGTTGGGACGCGGCGGCAAGCCGTTCTCGTTTCTGAAATTCCGGTCGATGTATGTCAATGCCGACGCACTCACCGGGCCGGTACGCGCTCAGCAGAATGACCCGCGGATCACGCGGGTCGGAAAATGGATTCGCCTCACGCGGCTCGACGAGCTGCCCCAGTTGATCAATGTATTGAAAGGCGACATCTTCCTGGTGGGGCCACGGCCTGAGATGCCAGCTCTCGAAGCCAAGTTACTCGCCGACATCCCACTGTATCCGCAGCGGCACCGGATCAAGCCAGGAATAACGGGCTGGGCGCAGATTCACCACGAGCCGGAAGATTCCATAGCAAGCACCAAGAAAAAATTAGAGTATGACCTCTACTACATCAAGCACATGGGAATAGCGCTGGACATGATGATTCTGTTTCATACGGTAAAAGCGGTGCTACTGCGTATCGGGGCACGCTAAAGTGAAACGGCTGCGCGTGGCGGCGATGATAGAGGCTTACACCGTCACCGGCCCGGCAAAAAATCTGCTGCGCTTTGGCCGGGAGGCAAGTGAATGGATAGATCTGCAAATAGTGAGCTACGTGCGGGGAGCAGAAACAGAACAAAATGCTTTTCTGCGAGCAGTGAATGAGGCCGGGCTCAACTGGCATGTGGTGCGGGAGGCAGGCGCCTATGACCGCAGCGTACCGGCAGCATTGCGAAAGCTCCTTGAGCATATCCAGCCAGACCTCGTACAAACCCACAGCGTGAAATCGCATTTTCTGTTTCGTCTGGCCGTAGGCACCAAACGATATCCGTGGGTGGCCTTTCATCATGGCTATACAGCGGAAAACCTGAAGGTAAAATTCTACAACCAGTTGGATCGGTGGAGCTTGTCGGGGGCGGGGCGAGTGGTAACTGTATGCGGAGCCTTTGCAGCCGAGTTGCGCGGAAAGGGTGTGGCTGGAGAGCGGATTGATGTGATCCCAAACGCGATCGGGACATGGAAGGCGAGCGGGCAGCAACTGCCGGTGCCGGGGGTGGGTCCGGACACGGTGGTGTTATTGCACGTGGGGCGATTTTCTGGAGAGAAAAATCACGCGGGACTATTGCGAGCGGCCGAAAGAGTGGCCGAAGACGACC
>CAZZGS010000104.1:1013-10384 GCA_964653845.1 uncultured Bryobacter sp. | reverse complement strand
CCCCTAAATATCCGACGCCCTCTACTTCGCCGTCGCCCTACTCTGGGTCATCCCCCACCGCCGCATCGAACGCACCCTCCGCCCCAGTTGCGTAAAATAAGGCAGGTAGTAATAGCATGGCAACCACAAGCGAGTTCGTGGACTGGCGCAACGAGGCCTATTACATAGCGGGTACGCGCATTGGCTTGGGCGTTCTTTATTACCAATTCTTCGATGGCCGCTCAGCGGAATCCATTTTCGAATCTTTTCCTGGCATCGGCTCTTTGGCCAAAGTATACGGAGCAATTGCCTTCATGCTAAGCCATGAAGATGAAGTCAAGGCCTACTTGAAAGACCAGGAGAGGCGCTTTGAAGAAATCAAGTTGCACTACCCTCAGTCCCCGAAAATACTGCAAATTCTAGCGGATGCAAAACGGGCCGCAACTGAGAAATAAGTTGAAGCGCCACCAAACCAAGGCTCTGCCCAATGGCACAGCCGTACGCCTGACGATTTGCCCGTAGCTAAGCCGCCACCTCCGCAGCCACCTCAACCGGTTCCAGATCCCCAGTCGGCAACTCCACCCCTTCCCAACGCGCCACAGCCGCAGTAGCTAGACAATTCCCAAGCAAATTCACACTAGTCCGGGCCATGTCCATAATCGTATCCACGCCCAACAACAGCGCCACACCCTCAAGCGGCAAGTTAAAGCTCGACAACGTACCGCTCAACACCACCATCGACGCTCTAGGCACCGCCGCCACGCCCTTCGACGTCAACATCAGCGTCAGCATCATCACCAACTGCTGGCCAAATGACATATCCACACCCGCCGCCTGCGCCACAAACACACTGGCCAAACTCAGGTAAAGCGTCGTACCGTCCAGGTTAAAGCTATAACCAGTCGGCAACACAAAGCTCACGATATGTTTCGGAACTCCAAACCGTTCCATGTTCTCCATCGCCTGCGGCAGTGCCGCCTCGCTCGATGCCGTCGAGAACGCCAGAATATAAGGATCCTTCACCGCCTGAATAAATCGCTTCAGCGGAATCTTGAACAAAAACACCACTGCACCCAGTACCACCACAACAAAAATGACCAACGAAACAAACAAAGTAGCGATCAACTGACCCAGGTTAAACAACACACCAATACCCTTCGAGCCAATCGTCACAGCCATCGCCGCACCCACACCAAATGGGGCAAAGTACATAATGTACTTCGTGTACTCAAACATGATGTCTGACAAACTCTTGCACCAGTCGACAACCGTCTTCGCCTTGGGCCCAATCGAAATGCAGGCCGTCCCGAAGATAAAAGCAAACACGACAATCTGAAGTACCTCACCCTTCGCCATCGCATCGATAATTGAAGTTGGGAAAGTATGGTCGAGCATCCCCGACAAGGTCACTTTGTTAGCCGCAAGCGTTGCCTTCTCAACTGGTAGATTCACACCCACCCCAGGCTTCACCAGGTTCACGGCCGCCAGCCCAATGAACAGCGCTATCGTCGTCACAACCTCAAAGTAAAGAATCGCCTTGCCGCCAATACGTCCCATCGCCTTCGCGCTCCCAGTGCCCGCGATGCCGTAAACCAGCGTCGCAAACACAAGCGGCGCAATAATGCTCTTGATCAGATTTAAGAACACCCGCGATACAGGAGACAGCTCCTTGGCAAAGTCTGGCGCAGCCACGCCAAGCCCAATGCCCGCAGCCATCGCAATGAAGATCCAGGAAGTCAGAGATATTTTTTTCAACGTTCGCCCCATTTCAATTTTTCTCGCAACACATCGAAGAACAACATGCGCGGCGGACGCACGAGACGAATCTCGTTTGGACTCCGGGCGCATCGCACCTCGTCGTCCTGCAACAGCGATTCCCCCACCTGCCCGTCGATCGTAAGATAGGCGTCGCCATCGAGCGCCCGGATCTCCAACCGAATCACGCTTTCCCCCGGCACAATCACCGGACGGTGCGTCAGCATGTGTGGACAAATCGGCGTAATGCTCAGTGCATCCACGTTAGGAAAGATGATCGGCCCACCCGCGCTCAGCGAGTAAGCTGTGGAGCCGGTGGGTGTCGACACAATCAATCCATCCGCTTTGTAGTTCGAAACAAAGTGGGAGTCGACATGGACAGCCACATCAATAATGCGCGCCAGCGACGTCTTGGTGATCACCGCGTCGTTCAGCGCCTCGTATGAGGATACACGATGTCCGCCCCGGTGGATCTCGCAGCGCAACATTCTTCGCTTGCCCACCCGCATCTCGTTAGCCAGGCAACGCTCCAGCTCTGGATATAACTCCTCCACCGTGATCGATGTTAGAAAGCCCAAACCACCCAAATTCACGGCCAGTAGCGGAATATCCTGGCCCCCAATCGCCCGCGCCGCACTCAGCAGTGTCCCGTCACCGCCAAGCACCACAACCAACTGCGTGTCCACCGGAACCCGCTCACGTGGCACCCATTCCCGGATCTGCCCATACTCGGCCGTCTCTTCATCCAACCGCACACCGATCTGCCGCTGAGCCAGCCAGTCGATCAGGCCAGGCACGATACTCCTCGCCTTCGGCACATTCGGCTTCGAGATGATTCCAACCGTCTTGATTTCAGGCTTTAGGTCTGGCATGGATCAAAAACTCTTTATTACCTTTGCCGCCCAGTATCGGGCTTGGAATCAATCGCGTCTCGTAGTTCAATACGCGTAACGCAGATTCTATCTTGTCGCAAGCGGATTGGTGCAACCCATCATCCCGCACAATGCCACCCTTGCCCACGTCCGCCCTGCCCACTTCAAACTGTGGCTTGATCAGAATCACCATCTCGCCACCACTCGCCAGCAGGGTAGGGAAGCGATCGAGCAATAGCGTCACACTGATAAAGCTCACATCACACACCAACAACTGCGCCGCCTCCCCAATCGTCCCAGGCTCAATCAGCCGCGCATTCTCATGTTCATGCAATACCACCCGCGCGTCGGTCTTCAACCTCCAGGCGATCTGCGTAGCTCCCACATCGACACAGTGCACACGCACTGCCCCATGCTGCAACAGACAATCGGTAAACCCACCAGTCGAGGTCCCAATATCGATACACACCTTGCCCGTAACATCGATCCCAAACTGCTCCATCGCCGCCTCTAGCTTTAATCCCCCACGGCTCACATAGCGCAACTGACCAAGTAGAGCAATCTCTGCCCCCACCACAACCTGCGCTCCCGCCTTATCCACCTTCTGCCCGTTCACCATCACCTGACCCGCCAGAATCAGCGCCTTCGCTTTCTCACGCGAGTCCACTAGTTGACGCTCCACCAGTAATTGGTCGAGGCGGCTCTTCAAGACTTCCTGTCCACAATCAAATCGGCGATCTCGTTCAGCCGCACAGCCCGCTTGCCAAATCGCGACAACGCCGCATGCGCCCTCTGCCGTTCTTCTTCAGCCATCCGCTTCGATTCAGCCAGGCCATACACAGCCGGGAAAGTAATCTTCTGCTGATGCAAATCCTTACCCGCGGTCTTGCCCAGCGATTCGCTGGACGCTTCAATGTCGAGAATGTCATCGACGATCTGAAACGCCAGTCCAGCATGTTCGCCGTACTCGCTCAACGCCTGCAGCTCTTCGGCGCTGGCGCCCGCATAGATCGCCCCCATCCTCACCGAGGCCCGCAACAGCGCACCCGTCTTGGCGCGATGAATCTTCTCAAGTAACACCGCATCCGGCATCTTGCCTTCGCCTTCTATGTCATGCACCTGTCCGCCAATCATCCCTCGAACAGTGCCGCTAGCCGAAGCTAGCTCCACCACCAGACGGCTCCGCCGCTCAGCGCCAACTTCACTCAAAGACCCTAAAACCTGAAACGCCAGCGTAAGCAGCGAATCCCCCGCCAGAATTGCCATCGCTTCACCAAACACCTTGTGGTTGGTCGGCTGCCCGCGACGCAGGTCGTCATTATCCAGCGCCGGCAAATCGTCATGGATCAGCGAATAAGTGTGGATCATCTCCAGCGTCCCGGCCGCATCCACAATCGACGGTGCATCGGGATGAATCACATCGCTCGCTGCCATACAAAGGATCGGGCGAATCCGCTTCCCGCTAGCAAAGAGGCTGTACCGCATTGCCCTGTGTATCGTCTCGGGCTCAGTCGTCTCTCCCGGAACCCACTTGTCCAGCGCGTAATCGATGATATCGATCCGCTCCTTCAAATACTCCTTCAGCGTCATCGGCCAAAGGGCTCCGGCTCGATCTTGTTGCCGCGCTTGGACAGAATCTCCACCCGGGTCTCTGCCTCATCCAGCCGCTTCTTGGCCGACTCGCTCAGCGCTACACCCTTTTCAAAAAGCGTGATCGATTCCTCGAGCCCCATCGTTTCCTTCTCCAACTGCGTCACGATTTTCTGCAACTCCTCAAGGTCTTGCTCTAGAGTCTTCGCTGGTGAGACGTCCTGCTCAGTGGCCATCGCCACCTCCCAGCGTCGTCATGTTGCCAGAGGCATCAATCGGGAACTCATAAGGCCCCTCGACAATAGTCAGATTCGGATTCGCATCAACCTCAACCCGCATATTCTCGCTCAACTCAACTTCGGTCAGGCAAAGGGTATTGCGAATTCGTCCAATCGTCACCTTCGATAAATCATGCTTACCTACGGTCGGCATAAACCGCTCCAGGCACTCACGGTCCGTGTCAAAGTAGACCGGAATCCGGATCGCCTGCGGGCTCGACGCCGTTAGCGAATTGATCTGCGTTGGTACCCAGTCGATCTGCGGCAGAATCCGGGAATGGATCACGTCCGCCATGCCCATGCCAACCGCACTGCCATAAGTATTCTTTGTCAGGTCTCGAATAAAGATGCGATGAAATTTCGGCGCCCCCTTCCAAAGGTTGTACTCACCGAGCACCCCGCGATTGGCCACCTTCGTGTCCATACCGGCCCCCGAGATATCCTTGCCGATCTCATCGAGAATCAGGATGTCCAGTTCCTTCACCGGCACATGTCCCTGCCAGCTCTTCACCAGCCGCAGCAATTCTTCTTCCTGCTGCTCCATCGTCTCAACGGCCACAGCCGTCAATTGTGCGGTTGTATGGTTGGCATCTTCAAGAATGGCGAGCCCACCCAAAATCTTCCCGCTTCCCAAAACCTTCCGTCCAACGGCACGAATCATCGCGCCCAGCCCGATGTTGTAAGCAAAGGTGTGATAATACTGCGCCCCGGCAAACTTGCCCAAGCCAATGGCCATCATCTTGTAAAGGCCGCTCTCGATCGGACCCTCAAAATCGGTATGCCACTTCACACGCCCAATCAACATCACCCCATCGCTCTCAAAAGCAGCCTTGTCGAGGTAAGCCGTGATTCCTTCGGGAGTCTCACCCAGCGAAACAACCTCAAGCTGGCTCACAATCGGGCAGCCCATCGTCTCTTCGGTGATCTTGTATTTCCCCAGCACCATCGCCTGGCCTTCAGGCGACGCAGCTCCGTGGCTTCCCATCGCAGGGAAAATAAACGGATTCATCCCCGCAGCCTTCCAATAATCGACAACGGCCCGCGCGATCATCGCAATATTTGCAATCCCGCGACTCCCCACTCCGATCGCCACCCGGGAACCCGGTTTCAGCTTCGAAGCAAAGTCAGCCCGTCTCAGTTCAGCGGCGACGGTCGCCGGAATGTCTTTTACTGCTCGGTCAGGAAAGTGTTGGCGGATGCGCAGCATCCGGGGTAGTGGCATGAGATCATTATGCTTCAAACCCGTCGTTCATGTCCGCGCCCCATTCGCGCTCGAGCATCCTCGAATACTCACCCGAGGCGTAGAGGTCGAAATCGAACTGTGTCGCCTTGATCTCCCCAAAGCTCCACAGCAACTGCCGGCAGGCAAAAAGCTGATCGGCGTAGCGGTAATAATGCCGGACAAATTCATCCGTCACCAGATGCCGCTGCGGCACCTCGTTGAATACGGCATTCAACCCCAGCGCCCGGCTAAAAATACTCTTGTAATCGGCAACGCCCCAGTTTTTTAACTTCTCGCGGATCTTCCGTGGTGGATCTTCAGTCAAAATGGCCGCGAACGACTGATAGCAGAACCCAGCCCGCTTCAGATCCTCATCCCGCTCCACCATATCCATGCACTGTTCAATCCAGCGAAGCAAATCCTTGCCCACATAAAACAACATGCGAATTTCGCAGAAGCGCCCGTCCAGCAACCTTCGGTCCAATTCCTCGCGCGTGGTCTCTCCGCTTGGCAGCAGCCCCTGCAGCATCAGGCTGGCCCTGGAACTCTCCACCAACTTGTCTGGCCCGGCAGCTTCCGCAAACGGGTGCAGAATCAGTGGCGGTAATTTCCAACCATGGGTTGTTTTCAATTCGGGAGTGCTGATTATTGGCATGTCGGGCAGTTTCTGGCTCTTCTTCTAGTTAATCGGCTGGGATCAACTGTTTCCTTAATGATTATCTTTGCCTCAAATCTTCTAGGCCACATTACTTTCGCGCTTCTAGTACCACTCTAAAGGTAAGGGTCTCGCCTAAGCGTTTTACCTTAACTTCTACGGCATCGCCTACGGCTTTTGACCTAAGGACGTAGGTATAATCCTGTAGGTTTCCTACCTTCTTACCGTCGAATTCAATCATCAAATCTCCACCGCGGATCCCAGCCTTTTCCGCAGGGCTGCCCGCCCGAACGTCCGCCAGCTTCACTCCACCCGGCGTCTCGGCAAAATCGGGCACGCTCCCAAAATAGGGCCCATACCCACCACCACCACCGCCACCGGGCATCGGCGTCACTTCAACCCGTTGAAAACGCGGGCGATCTTCTGCCACACCCAGTTCCTGAAGCGTCGCCGCCACAACGGTGATTAGCCGTCCATAAGACCCCGGCTCAATCTTGTCCCAAGTATCGGACGGCTTGTGATAGTCGCTATGCAAACCACTAAAGAAAAACAATGCCGGCACCTGCTTCGCACTAAACGAAGTATGATCGCTGCCGCCAAGGCTAAGGGTGTCGCTGAACTCCGGCTTCAAGTCCGCCTGGCCCTTCAGCACCTCATCCAGAATCCCCTTAAACGTCGAACCTGTCGCCACCCCAGCGGCAAAAAACTTGCCACCCACCATCCGCCCCACCATATCCATGTTGATCATGGCAGCGCACTTCTCCAGCGGAAACGGCATCTTGCCCGCCAGATGGCTAGACCCAAGCAGCCCAATCTCTTCACCCGAAAAAGCCACAAACAAGACCCCCCGCTTCATCTTCGGCTGCTTGGCAAAATACCGGGCCAACTCGATTACCGCCGCCGTACCGCTGGCATTGTCATCGGCTCCAGGGTGCAACTTCGGCACCTCACTCGGAGCCATCGAAAACTGATACCCAAATCCAAGGTGATCATAATGACCGCCAATCACAATGTACTCATCGCTGGTCCCGGGCAGGAACCCGGCCACATTGTGCGTCGGCCGCATCACCCGATCCACTTCTATCCGCATTGCCACCTTCATTGCCGCCGGGAAACGAAAGCTCTGCGGCTGCAACGTATTATCGATTGCCTTAACGATTCCTTTCAGGTCATGCTGCGATTCTACAAACCACGCATCAGCCACGTTGGCCTTCACCTGCACCACGGGAATCCCCGAATCCATCGCCCCACTCTGATTCCCAAAAGGATCGAGCTTGTCGGAATCCTCGGGAAACAGCACGGCGTTATTGATCAGGATCAACCCTGCCGCCCCATGCATCTTCGCATTCACAGCCTTGGTCTCAAAGTTCGAGTGCCGCGTCCGGTTCCGGCCGTCAAAGACACTCTTCTCGTTCTGGTCCTGCGGCTCATAGCGCAGCGCCACAACCACCTTGCCCTTCACATCAAGCCCGGCGTAATCGTCATAGTGATATTCGGTCGACGTAATCCCGTAGCCGACAAACACCATCTCGCCACTCACTGTGCCAGTAGAAGAAAACACCCGAGGCATGAAGTCCTTGGCAACGGTGAGTTCCTTGGCTCCAACCACCAACGTATTCTTCTTGCCAAGCTTCGACTCGGTATTCACCACAAACGTCTGCAAGTAAGAAGGCTTGCTCCCGCTTTCAATAAAGGGGGGCTTCAACCCAGCCTTTTCGTAATTCTTCGCGATCCACTTCGCCGCCTGATCCAGCTCTGGTGTTCCGGTAAATCGGCCTTTAAAGCGCTCGCTCGACAACACCTTCACGTCTTCCACCATCCGCCGCCCATCGATCGTCTCGGGCAGCTTCGCTCCCCAAACCAAAGTCGCAACAACCAGCCCAACAAAGAATCGCTTCACTTACTTCACTCCTGGCGTATTCAGACTCACACTGCAGCAGGCCGTGTCGCCGGCATTCTTTGCCGTCGCCTGATACTTCACCTCAACATCGATAATCGACTTCAACTGTTCCCAACTCACACTCCCGGCCAGCTTCCGGCCATTCACATAAAGCGTCGGAGTCGAATTGATCCCAAGCTTCTTGGCTCCGGCCAAGTCCTGAGTCACTTCTCCATCGGTCTCCTTGTTGTCAAAGCAGCGAGTCAACTGCAAGCTGTCGATGCCGTTGGTTGGAGCCCAACTCATCAACATTCCGCGAAAGGTCTCAGCCCCCAAAGCCTTCTGCTGATCAAAGACCCAGTCATGATACTTCCAGTAATTCTCTTCACCCTGCAAAAGCACACAACGCCCGGCAATCGCCGCTGGCCGTGCCCAGGGATGAATTTGCTCCAGCGGAAAGTCATGAATAAACAGGCGAACCTCTTTTGGGAAGGTCTTGAGTAAATTCGCCCGCAGCACCTTGGCCTGATCCCGGCAATAGGGACACTGGTAATCGGTATAGACACTTAACACAACGGGAGCCCCAACCGTCCCCATCGAAGGCTGCCCCACATTACGAATCAGGGCAATATCTTTGATAAAAGGATTGGCTGAAGTATCCAGCACCTCACCCTTAATAATGGTTTTCCCGTCAGCGGAGATAAGAATCTTCTGTTCGGCAAAGCGTTCCCCAACCGAAGCCTTGACGGTCATATCGTCGAAGCCAGGCAACATCGAAGAAGGCTGTGTATCGACAACCTCAAACTTGATCTCCGGAGTCCACAGATTCAGATGCCGCAGATAAGCCTCAAGCTTAGCCAGATCCCGCTTCGGCTGCTCCACCTTGACTGGCTTCAAGGGCTTCTTCTTACCCTGAGCCATCAGGCCCAGTGAAAGAAAGCAAAGAAAAAGAAAACGCATGACTCCAGTCTAAAGGACCGCGTCAACCCTGTGTCGGAGCACTCCAACTCTCGACCATCAAATCGTCAATGACTCCGAAATGGGCATCGCGGGTAACCAGCGTCAATCCGAGCTCAAGTGCAAATGCCGCTATCCAAATATCGTTCTCCGGGATTGGACGGCCTTTTCGTTTTAACTGGTT
>CAZZGS010000104.1:0-1003 GCA_964653845.1 uncultured Bryobacter sp. | reverse complement strand
GCCATATTGCCGAGCCACTGCGGCATCGACCAACAAAATTCTTCAGCCCTCGACAAATTGCTCGATCCGGGCAGCGTTCTCGGCGAGACGCCCAGACTTGGCCTCGCAAAACCATAGTTCCCCAAGCACAACTACTAAATACCTACCACTGCCCAAGCTCGATCTGCCCACAATCCCTATCGATTGCTTCCCGCATTTCTTGGGCTGAGACTGGATCCAGCCTGCCCTGAAATGCGGCCAGATCAGATCCTTTTTCTCCGATTGGTGCCGCGGCTCTCAACTCGGATACAAAGCGAAGAACCTGTTCTTGTTGCGAGTGCGGCAATTGGCTAACTCGCTCGGCAATTTCCTGTTGCAGGCTCATCCTCTGTATGATCCTTTGATTCGCAGAATACACCTCCGAAGTGTTAGAGTCCGGCAAGCCTACTTCATCAACAGTGACGCGTGGCACCACTTCAAGAACAAGGCGGCACACGAATTTCAACCCTCAATGTCAAGCACTGAGAACAGTTCCACCAGACTCACCGTTAATTCTCCTGCTCTCAACTCTGAATCTACCCGCAACGGCTCCCCACCGGCATGATATTCCCAAGCCGTCTTTTTGACCGGATCAATAACCCAACATGACGGTACACCCCAGGCATGATACTCCTCGCACTTGGCAAGCATCGCCCCAAGCCGGTCTTCAGGAGAAAGAATCTCGCAGCAAAGCAAAACAGGCTCCGTTGGATACGGACTTTCAAGTTCTGCAGCCGCAATCACATCCGGTACCAGATATTTCGTTGCTGAAATCCGAACACTAACCTCGGGCGCAGCTTGCACTCCAAGCCGCCGCAACATCACAACCAGCATGAACTCCAACAATCCATGAAAAGTAGTGGGCATAGCTTTAGGAGACAGCACCCCTTCGCGGTATTCGAGATTCGGCTTCTCAGATTGGCGAAGGAAATCTTCGACCGGCACTAGAGTGCTTGTGCTCATGACAATATTCTAGCTCCCGGTT
>CAZZGS010000103.1:0-10396 GCA_964653845.1 uncultured Bryobacter sp. | reverse complement strand
ACAGAAGATCGATACCATTTCCAGCCGTCCGCCGCACCAAAAAATCCTCCGGCAACTGATCGGCAGATTCATAAGTCCCCTCCACCTTACCCACCTTCTCAATAAGAAAGCGCAAGGTTTGATCGACAATCGACTGGTAGAGACGGGTCCGCCGCAAACTCGGAGGCAACGTAATTTCGCCCCCCTCACGCAAAAGGCCCGCACTGAGAGCAGTGAGGGCCCGTAAGCTACGTTCCGGCAGACTCAATAAATAACTAGCGGGTCTTTTCATCCTTCTCGACTTTGCCATCACGCACGTGAATGATGCGGTGCGCATGCATGGCCACATCCAGTTCGTGCGTCACGACGATGATTGTGTTTCCTTGAGAGTAGAGGCGCTCAAAGAGAGCCATGATTTCCACGCTCGTTGTTGAGTCCAGGTTGCCGGTTGGCTCGTCTGCCAGTAGGATGGAAGGGTTATTTACCAAGGCCCGGGCGATAGCGACACGTTGCCGCTGCCCGCCTGATAATTCGTTGGGCTTGTGGTACATGCGCTTGGTTAGATCGACCTGCTCCAGACATTGTTTGGCGCGCTCGATACGTTGTGCCTGCGTGAATCCGGCATAAATGAGCGGCAGCTCCACATTATGCAGTGCCGTGGCACGCGGCAGAAGGTTGAAGCTCTGAAAAACGAAGCCGATTTCCTTGTTGCGGATGCGAGCCAACTCGTCGTCTGACATCGAACTCACCAGGCTGCCATTAATGAAATACTCACCCGAACTCGGAGTATCGAGACACCCGATCAGATTCATCAACGTCGACTTGCCAGAGCCCGAAGGGCCCATGATCGCAACATACTCGCCGCGGTGGATCTCGATATCAGTGCCGTTTACGGCATTGATCACCTGATCACCCATAATGTAGGTCTTCTTCAGGTCATAGGTCCGGATGACAATTCCGTCGCGCTTCAGTTGCTCGCCTCGAATTTTTGGGTCCGTGGCTGCGGCAGTGGACATGGGTTAGGATCCCGCCTTCGTTGTGGTCTTATTGTCTACTTTAACCTGTGTATCGTTGCGCAGGGTACGAATCGCTTTGTAGGAGCCCGTAATAATCTCTTCGCCTTCCCCAAGCCCGCTGGTCACCTCAATCTCGGTCGCTCCGGTGATCCCCGTCTCCACTTTCTTATAGGTAGCCTGGCCGTTCTTCACCACAAACACGCCCTGGATCTCTTCCTTGCCGGCCTTGATCTCTGCCGGGCTCTCCGTCTCGGGCTGCTTCTCCCCGGGCTTTACAGCCGCAAGGTCACCCTTCTGACGAACTGTTAAGGCCTGAATCGGAATCGACAGTGTCTTCGACCGCGTGGCCGTTGTAATGCGAGCCGTGCAGGACAAACCGGGGCGAATCTCATCGGGCGGAGCTTCGAGTGCCACAACAACCTTAAAGTCCTTGGCTTCCTGCGAAGAAATCGCACTCTGTGATGCAGCAAGTCCCGTAGAGCGAAGAATCGCCGTATTGCCAATCTCGATTACCTTGCCCATAAATTTCTTGCCAGGGATCGCATCAATGGTCACTTCTGTCTTTTGCCCCAATGCAACATTCACGATATCCGTCTCATCGACCTTCACTTCAGCGGTAATGATCGACATATCGGCAATGGTCATGATCAGGCTGGCACCAGAGTTCTGAAGACCAGGAACAACCGTTTCACCCACTCGCACTGGCAAGTTCGTCACAACACCGTCAATAGGGCTGGTGGCAAAAGTACGCTGCAGAACATCAGCCGCCGAGCGAAGATTCGCCTGACTTGCAGCCACGCGCTTCTGGGCTGCGTTCAACTGCGCAGCCTGTTGCGTGCGAGCTGCGCGCAACTGGTTAAAGCGGGCTTCTGCTTCCCGGATCGCTGCCTGATTGGAATCGAAGGCGCTCCTCTTGGTCTCAAATTCCTGCCGTGCGATCAGCTTCTCTTCAAGGAGCTGTTTGGCGCGATCAAAGTCGAGCCGTGAGCGTTCTGCATCCGCCTTGGCACGATCAATCGAAGCCTGTGCCGACTTGATATTTTCATCCGCCGCCAAGAGTCCCGATTCCGTCGCCGAAGACTCGGCTTCCGAAGTCGCCACATTCGCTCTCTGCGCCGCAAGCTGAGCTTCCGGCTGTACGGATTCGAGCTTGGCAAGCTGTTGGCCCTTGCGCACACGCTGGCCTTCGACCACGTTGATTTCGGTGATGCGCGACGGCGCATTCGCATTCGAACCAATGTTGATATAGTTGCGAGGCTTGATTTCACCTGAGGCAGTGACCAGAGACACCAGGTCCTGGCGCGACACCATGGCCGTAGTCACGGACACGATCGCGTTCTGCTTCATTTTATAATTCGCGAAGACGGCCGCCCCGCCAATTGCTACGACGCCAAGGCCGATGGCGACTTTCCACTTAGTTTTCAACGGTAACTCCCAGATGATCAGACGACGAAATATGTTCAGAAGTTCAAAAAGTGTGATCTCTGAGTTTAGAGACGCTTAAATCAGCTTCATCTTACAGAATGACACAGCTTTATTTTCCCTTGAGCCACTTGATGCTCGTCGGCTGCTTCGCCGTGCAAGCCATAGAGTTCGTCATACCCGAGGCGATCATCGCGCAAGCGTTGTCCACCGCAGTTCGCAAGGCCAGTTCTTCGGTCGCCCCAAGCGCCGTCCGGCAATTCGATCTGCCCTCAAACTCCATGCACACCTCTACCCGGAACTGACTGTAAGACATAGAGTTATAGAACAATGCCGCAATAAAACCGAGCGCCGCCAGCGCTATCATCGCTCCCCATTTAAGATTCTTCACAACTTAACTCCCTTAGGCACTAAAGAACGGGGCCATCTGCCGGAACTTCTGATATCGCTGCTCAACCAATGCTGCCGCATCGAGCGTAGAAAGCTCGCCGAGAGCTTTCCGGATCGATTCCCCCAGCAAAACCGCAGCCGCGTCGTGATCTTCCTGCGCGCCACCCTCAGGCTCATCTACGATTTCGTCAATGATCCCGCGCTCAAGCAAATCTGGTGCAGTCAGCTTCAGCGCTGCAGCGGCAAGCTCAGCCTTGGCCGAATCGCGCCAGATGATCGCCGCGCAGCTCTCGGGCGAAATCACGCTGTAATAACTGTTCTCCATCATCAGGATCTTGTTGCCGACGCCCATACCAAGCGCTCCACCCGATCCACCTTCCCCGATCACCACTACAATCACCGGCACATCGAGCCTTGCCATCTCCCGCAAGTTGTAGGCAATCGCCTCAGCCTGGCCCCGCTCTTCGGCATCGATCCCTGGATAAGCCCCCGGCGTATCTATAAAGGTGACGATTGGCCGCTTGAACTTGTTGGCAATCTTCATCAGCCGCATCGCCTTGCGATAACCCTCGGGCTTCGGCATGCCGAAGTTCCGTGCCAGTTTTTGCTTGGTATCGCGGCCCTTTTGCTGGCCAATCACCATTACCGGCTTGCCATCTAAAAAGGCATATCCGCCCACAATTGCCAAATCGTCGCCGTAGAATCTGTCGCCATGCAGTTCGGCAAAATCAGTGAAGATACGGTTGATGTAGTCAACCGCGTGAGGCCGCTTTGGATGCCGGGCAAGCTGCACTCTCGCATAAGAGGCGTTCATCTCGGTCGAAACAGGCGCCGGAGCGCTCTCGGGATGTAGCGCATGGATCCGCGCTGTGATGTCAGAGTTGGCCATTTGTTAGGCGTCGCCCGTGGCTTCGTAGGAAGTAGAACCGAAGAGCTTGGAGAGCTCTCCCTGAAATTCCTTATCCGCCCGAACTTTGCTTGTCAGATCCAATGTTAGCGAAAAGTCACGACTTTTTTCGAGTATGATTCGCACAGAAGCCGGCCCCGGCTTCCGCTTCACCAGCTCTTCAAGCGCAAGCGCCCGCTGATCCTCGTCATCCGTTAGCCGAATCCGCAGGTTCAGCATGGCTGGAAGTTTTATTCTTGCATTGTCCAAAGCCACCAAATCCTGAATCGATAACCGGGGTGCAGACCCCTCATCCACCAGCACCTTCGCCGTAATCATCACGGCCTTATCTTCTTCGAGATACTTCGACAGGCTCTCAAACTTCGAGGCAAATACCATGCAATCCACCGTGCCATGCAGGTCTTCCAGTTGCAAGGCCCCCCAAAGCTCCTGCTTCTGATTGCGCTTGCGCTGGATGCCGGTGATCAAACCGCATACCTTCACCTCCACTCCGCGCTCCACCCCAATCAGTGTCGAAGTATTGTGCGAACCCAAGTCGTTCACCTTGTCCCGATATTGATCCAGCGGATGGCCGCTGACGTAATAGCCCAGTAATTCCTTCTCGTTAGTCAACTTCTGCGGGGCATCCCAATCCGGCACCCGAGGCAATTCACCCTCTTCATGTTTCTCTTCATTGCCGCCAAACAAATCACCAAACAAACCCGATTGTCCCGAGTTGCGATCCCGCGAGGCCCGCAAGCCAGTCTCGATCGCCGCATCGAGAATCGCCATTTTCTGCGACCGCGTACCCTTAAGCTCATCCATCGCCCCGCAACGAATCAACGCCTCGATCACCCGCCGATTGACAGACTGCATGTCCACTCGCTCGCAGAACTCATAAAGCGACGCAAACTTGCCGTCCTTGTCTCGCACCTTGATAATCGCTTCCACCGCACCCGTGCCCACATTCTTGATTGCTCCTAGTCCAAAGCGGATACCCTCGCCCGACGGCGTAAAGTTCAAGTCCGAGATATTGACGCTCGGTGGCAAGACCTGGATCTGCCGGTCGCGGCACTCGTTGATATAACGAACTACCTTGGCCGTGTTGCCAGTTTCCGACGTCAGCAGCGCGCTGATGAATTCAAGCCGGTAATTGGCCTTAAGGTAAGCCGTAACGTAGGCAAGATAAGCGTAGGCTGCCGAGTGGCTCTTGTTGAAGCCGTAGCCCGCGAACTTCTCCATATGGTCAAAGACCTTTTCGGCCTTCTTCGCGTTAAAACCCTTCCGGATCGCGCCTTCAAGGAAGCGCTGCCGCTGCGCAGCCATCTCCTCCAGCTTCTTCTTACCCATCGCGCGGCGCAGCAAATCGGCGTCTCCCAGCGAATAGCCGGCCAGCAGATTCGCCATCTGCATCACCTGCTCCTGGTAGACCATGACGCCATAGGTCTCCTCCAGAATCTCCTTCATCTCAGGGATCTCGTAGGTCACCTTCGAGCGGCCATGCTTGCGGTCGATGAAGTCATCGATCATGTCCATCGGGCCAGGCCGATAGAGCGCGTTGAGCGCGATCAGGTCTTCCAGCCGGTCCGGTGCGTACCGGATCAGAATGTCCTTCATACCGTCAGATTCAAACTGGAAAATACCCGAAGTCTGACCATCGCAAAAGACCTTATAAGCCGCCGCGTCATTGAGCGGCAGGTCTTCCACCACTACCTTGATCCCCTGATGCCGTTCAATCAGCGCAAGCGTATCGGCAATGATTGTCAGCGTCGTCAGGCCCAGAAAGTCCATCTTCAGCAAACCCAGTTTTTCAAGGCCCACCATGTCGTACTGAGTGACGATTTCGTCCTTGTTCGTGCGGTAAAGCGGAACAATATCCTTGATAGGGCGAGGTGAAATCACAACACCGGCCGCGTGGATCGAAGCGTTGCGGGCCATACCTTCAAGCCGCATCGCGATATCCAGCAATTCCTGCACCTTCGGATTGGCCTTGGCCATCTCCCCGAAGTTCGGCTCCATCTCCATTGCCTGCTTCAGCTTGATATTGAGCGGCTGCGTCGGAACCAGCTTCGTCAACTTGTCGACATCGGCAAAGCTCATGTCCATGACACGGCCCACGTCCTTGATCGCCGCCCTGGCACCCAGAGTTCCAAACGTGATGATCTGCGCCACTTGCTCGCGGCCATACTTCTCGGTGACGTACTTGATCACCTCGCCACGGCCACGGGTACAAAAGTCGATATCGATATCAGGCATCGAGATACGTTCCGGGTTCAGAAAGCGCTCAAAGAGCAGGTTATAAGGCAGCGGGTCGATGTCAGTGATGTCCATCGCGTAGGCCACCAGCGAACCTGCCGCCGATCCACGCCCTGGCCCTACCGGGATCCCCGATTGCTTGGCATGGCGAATGAAATCCCAGACGATCAGGAAGTAACCCGGGAACTTCATCTGCTGGATGATGCGGATCTCACGCGTCAACCGCTCTTCATAAACCTCAAGCGGATAGCGCAGATTCCCCTGCGCCGCCAGAATCTCCAGCTTCGAACGCCGCTTCTCAAAGCCCGCCCGTGCTACCCATTCGAAGTAACTGTCGGTCGTATGATTCTCTGGAATTTGAAAGACCGGGAATGGGTCTTCGACACTCTCCAGCTTCAGTTTGCAGCGCTGGGCAATGTCCCAGGTAGCATCGAGGGCCCTTGGCACATGCCCAAAGAGCTTCTCCATCTCGCCCCGTGTCTTGAGATAAAACTCGGGCGTATCAAAGCGCATGCGATTCGGGTCAGACAGAGTCCGCCCGGTCTGAATGCAAAGCATGGCTTCGTGAGCGTGAGGGTCACCGGCCCGCAGATAATGCGCGTCGTTAGTAACTACCAGCGGCATTCCGGTATCGAGCGCCAGCCGCTCTAGCTCAGGAATTACCTTGCGGTCTTGCTCAAGGCCATGATCCTGCAACTCGAGGTAAAAGTTCCCCTTGCCAAAGATGTCCTGATACTCATTGGCTAGTGTCCGGGCATCGTCGAACTTGTTGTTGAGCAGCGCCTCCTGCACATCACCGCGCAGGCAGCCCGACAGACAGATCAGACCCTTCGAGTGCCGCGCCAGCAAGCTCTTGTCCACACGAGGCTTCTGGTAAAAGCCGTCGATATAGCCGGTAGAAACCAGCTCAATCAGATTGCGATAGCCTTCCTGGTTCTCGCAAAGCAGTACTAGGTGGTTGTAGCGATTGGCAGCGTTCTTGACGGTGTAAGGCTGCTGGGTCACATACATCTCGCAACCGATGATGCCGTTGATGCCAGCGGATTTGGCGGCGTTGTAGAACTCCGACCCGCCAAAGAGATTCCCGTGATCGGTCATGGCAATTGCCGGGGCCTTCTGTTCAGCCACCACCTCCATCATCTGAGAAATCTCGCAAGCGCCGTCAAGCAGCGAATAGTCTGTGTGGCAGTGAAGGTGAATAAAAGGTGCTTTGTCGCCCATCGTGGAACCCCTAGTTTAGCGGGGATAGATCGTAAATTTGTCGATCGCGATGCGAGGGGCGATATGTAGGCGCGGGAAGTTGAGGCGAAAGCGGAGTGTCAGATGGTCGAACTCATCAATGTAAGGCGAGGCTGGAACCTTGAATCGCAGCGATTGAGTCGATGCCAGGGTGTCTATCGGCCGCTGGCCCAGATAGACCGTAAATTGATGAGTCTTTGAAGTAGAGGCGATCAATTCTAGTAAAAGAGTAGTGGGATACTTGTCCCGGCTTGAGAGTGTGACTCCGATTGATTCAATGCGTCCCATAGGGAATGGTTGGTTGAAAGTCTGGTGAGCGTCGAGCGTGAGTGGCACCCCGTCCTCAGAGCTGAAGTTGCCATCGAGCGGCGATTCATTGAGGACCGGAGAACTTGCCGGAGGGCCGATCAGCGGAATTTGAAACAGCCAATACACTCCACTGAAGGGGATCTCCATTGGAATCTTCGGAATCGCGCGCACTGCTGCGGGTTGGATCTTGGAAGGAGGAGGCAGTTTATGATCTTGTGTCTCGACTTTTAGGGCGAAGGATGATGCCGAGGTGCGCGTTGCTGCTGGTGCCTGCCTTCGATTCTGCCGGAGGCGGCGCGAGAGTAGTCGCTTGACCTGAGCTACCGGGGAAACGAGGCGCAGCAGGGCTTAGCAGAAAAAGCGTGAGCATCGCTGCGACCAGTCCCGAGGGGAGCCTGAAGTCGCGAGGCTGGGGAGGGATTTCTTTTGCCCAGAGAATCAGCGCAATGCCCAGCACGGTAGGGGGACTGAGGTGAATGCCTATTGCACCCTGGATGAGCAAAGCAGCGATAAGCCCGCGAGCCTGCGGAGCTTCGCTGCCGGGAAGATACTGATTCAAACCGGCCAGCATTGGAATCAGGCAAAGGATTGCTGCCAGGTTACTATGGTGGGCAAAAATCAAAGCCGGGATCAGCCAGAGGGCCGCGGACAATACCGATGAATAGGCTGTTCCACCACCGATCAGTATCGCTGCACTCGCCAGCAGGAGACATCCCAACATCAAGCCGCCCGCTCAGTATAGGTTCGCGTAAGGCATCACGCGAGGAAGCACCGGTAGCAGAACAACCGCTACCAGGAATAGAGTCACAAACGGAACGCGACTTGGGGTTCTCAGCGTCATAGCCTTCAGGGTCCTTTATTGGAAACCGAATTGCGAGCCTTAGTTCCCGAAGAATAGAGCGAAAATGAAGTCAATGGTTATATTTCTAGTAGCGTTTCTGGCGAGTCTGGAAGCGCAAAGCTGCCCGGCAAAGCTCGTGTCGATGCCGGTCACGGTGGAAGTGCGCGAACGCAGCGTTCAGGAGCCGGTCCGCGGCCTCTCCGATCAAGACTTTGTCTTACGCGGCAAGGGCATCGAAGGGTCCGTCCTTTCAGTAACCAGCGGCTTGCCCGCCGATATCGTGATCCTCATCGAAGACCGGGGTCGCGGTGGCTTGCTCGCCGGGGCTGCTGATCTACTGGTGAAAAGCCTTTTGCCTGAGGATCAGGTCGCTGTGATCACATATGGAGTCTCCACCAAAAAGCAACTGGGCTGGACACGTGATGCTGGCCAGATTCGATTGGCAATTGAGAAGGGTGCTGATGGCACTCATCTCCAAGTCGCCCGGCCTCTCTACGGGGTTGTCGATGCCTACAAGCTTTTCGACAAAGCCTCACCCAACCGTCAACGGGCCATCTTCATGATTGGCGATAACATCGATAGCGGCTCGCAGATTCGTGTTGAACAGTTAGCGGCCAACCTGATCGAGGAACGCGTGAGCCTCGATCTTGCGATTGACCCGGCTCCCTCAAGAAAGATCCCGAGGCTGAATGTGCCGCCTCCCACTGTCGGCAACGATTCCCCAGCCATGCGCCCAGCCCTGGTCGGGCAGCAATCTGTTTCGCTGCTCGCCGAGGCCAGTGGCGGAACCTCTGACGCTTATATGCGGGCTGAGTTCTTCTCTGAGATGCGCGAGCGACTGAAGCAACGTGTCACCCTTACCTACTGCGTTGAGAAGAAGCATGCGGGACGTATTCCGCAAGTAGAGCTTAGCGATGCAGCGAAGCAGAAGTGGCCAAATGCGGAATTGCGCAGCCCGGGAGTTGTTGGACGATGAAAGAGTTTGTACTTGAAGCAGACGATCTTGCCTCGATGGATGCCCACCTGAAAGGGTTGGGCTGGGGTAATGTCAATCGGGCAGAGCGCATTGGCGATGGCAACATGAACATGACCGTTCGGGCCTGGGACGGCGACAAGACTTTCATTCTCAAACAAGCCCGACCGTGGGTAGTGAAATACCCTCACATTGCCGCGCCAATTGAGCGGGCAGCCGTGGAAGCCAGATTCTACTCGCTTGTGGCTGCTACTCCGGGCGTTGCCTCGCGAATGCCTCAGCTATTGGGCTTCGATGAAGAGTCTCATCTTTTGCGGCTTGAGGATCTCGGCGACTGCTCAAGCGAAGTATTGACCGAAGCTGCGGTGATTGAATTGACGGCCTATCTGGTAGCGCTCCATTCGATAGAGGTTGAGGCCTTTCCGAACCGGGCCATGAGGGCGCTTAATCATGAGCACCAATACGAGTTCCCGTTGCGCTCAGACAACGGGCTGGGTTTTGAAGAGCTTGCCTCACCTTTGCTTGCAGACACCGAGTATTGCGCAAAGGTTAGAGCACTCGGCCAGCGTTACCTCGCCGATGGCAAGGCATTGCTGCATGGGGACTTCTTTCCGGGTAGCTGGCTCAATACCGCCGTCATCGACCCTGAGTTCTGTTATCTCGGTGATGCCGAGTATGACCTCGGTGTCTTCCTCGCTCACCTTGAATTGATTGGGTCTGGCGAGTTCTGGCAGACGGTGATGACTCAGTACAGCAGCCCGGCCGATTGGACGCTTGCCAAGCACTATGCCGGTGCCGAGATCATGCGACGGCTGATTGGGGTGGCGCAATTGCCACTCAAGGCTGATTTTGAAAAGAAGAGGCAATGGCTTGAGTTGTCTCGGGAGCTTGTATGTCTTTAGTTTTGGCCTTGGCGCTGATGGCACAAACGCAGGTCTGGATCGACACCGACCCTTCAGTTGCACCGGGCGGCAAAGAAGTCGACGATGGTATCGCCCTGCTGCAGGCCTTTGCTTCGCCCGAGCTCAAGGTGCGCGGCGTAAGCATTGTCTTTGGCAATGCCGATCTGCCGACCGCCTCCAGGA
>CAZZGS010000102.1:0-10512 GCA_964653845.1 uncultured Bryobacter sp. | reverse complement strand
ACGCCAGACTTCACCTTGCCAGCCAAACTGAATCCCGAAAAGCTGGTTGCAGCCGGTCGCGATTGGTTGCAGTGGCAGTAGGCCGAATCTGCTAACCTGACACGCATGATTCGTGTCTTTCTTTTTCTTCTCACCTCCTTCGCCATAAGCGCACAATCGATCGACTGGGCCGAGGTTGACGCCGAGACGCTCAAACACTTTTCTGCCCTGATCCAGATCAACAGCGCAGACCCTGGCGGCAGCGAGAAGCCCGTTGTCGACTACATCAAAGGCGTCCTCGACGAAGAAGGCATCGAGTCGAAGATCTTCACGATGGACAATCTCGCCAACCCTGAAATCAAGCGCCCCAACCTGATCGCACGCATCAAGGGTAATGGCAAGAAGAAGCCGATCCTGATCGTAGGCCATACCGACACCGTCAATATCGACCCCAAGAAATGGACCCACGGGCCATTCTCGGCTCACCGCGAAGGCGGCTACATCTACGGGCGCGGCACGGTAGACGACAAAGACAACCTCGTCGCCGCCATGATGTCGATCATCCTCGTCAAGCGCCAAAAGCTCGCCCTTGACCGCGATGTGATCTTCATGGCTGAGGCCGGTGAAGAAGGCGCACCTGTCGTTGGGGTCGCCTATCTGGTTCGTGAACATTGGCCCGAAATCGATGCCGAGTATTGCTTTGCTGAAGGCGGCTCTGCCGTCCGCACAGACAACCGGCTCCGCTTCGTATCGGTCCAGACCACTGAGAAAATCCCCTTCGGAATTCGCCTCGTAGCCACCGGGGTAGCCGGCCACGGTTCTGTACCGCTGGAATCCAACTCTGTCGTCCACATCGCTGGCGCAGTTTCGAGAGTCGCCTCCTGGCAGCCTCCGATGCGCTTGAATGACACCACGCGCACCTATTTCGAACGCCTCGCCACCGTCTCGACTCCTGAAGAGCGAGAACGCTATAACGGCCTGCTCAACCCCGACAAGACCGACATGATCCAGAAGTATCTGGCCACGAGCGAACCTCGCCACAACTCGATGCTGCGCACCTCGATCTCCCCTAACATCATCAAGGCCGGCTACCGCTCGAACGTAATCCCGTCAGAAGCCGAAGCTACGCTCGACATCCGCGTCCTGCCTGACGAAGATCTGCCCCGCTTCCTTGAAATGCTCAAAGGAGTAGTTAACGATCCTGCCATCAAGATCGTTCGCGACTCACGCTCACTTCGCCCAGGTGCTGCCCCATCCCGCCTCGACAACGAAGCCTTTAAGACAATCGAATCCGTGGCAAAGAAGCACTACCCCGGAGTCCCCACGCTGCCTACAATGTCGACCGGCGCTACCGACATGGCCTTCCTTCGAGCCAAGGGTATGCAGTGCTACGGCATCGGGCCGATGATCGATTCCGAGGACGGCCCCAAGGGCTTTGGAGCCCACTCCGACCAGGAACGCATCCTCGAGTCCTCGCTCTACACCTTCGTTAAATTCCACTACGACTTGGTGGAAGAAATGGCTCGCGCCAAGTAGAAGCTAACCAAGGACAATGCTGTAGGTTGCTTCGTCAAAACCCACTACCAACGTTTTGCCCGATCTGAAGGTTGGAGCTCGCAGGTTGCCTGTGGGCCCAAGCACGACTGCCAGAACTTCCTCCATGGCTGCTTGCTTCATCTTGAAATGAAGCACCTTCTTGCCCTTGGCCACGTAGACTTCGTCCGATGCCTTCAGCAGCGCTTCAGCTTCACTCCGGCCCAGCGGCTTCTTCTTCGCATCGAGCTGCTCACTGACTGAAACTTTGTTTTTCGCAAGAAACTCCTGCGTCTTTCCACAGCTCGTTCAGCCAGGGCGATGATAGTTCCAATCAATCTTGCTCATGATTCCAGCATGGCAGAAGTGATATGCTCCCGATGATGTCTCCTAGTCTCCTGATCTGCTTTCTCTTTGCTCAGACGCCGCCTCTAACCGTCGAGTACTCTAGTGTCGGCGCCAAAATGGAAATGGACATTGTCCGTCCCAGGAATCAGGCGGGGCCGGCACCTGCCGTGCTTCTGATCCATGGCGGTGGTTTCCGCGCAGGCAAACGCGAGAGTTATCTCCAGCAAGCGGCCCGCCTTGCCGAGCGCGGCTATGTAGCAGCCACTGCCAGCTATCGCCTGGCACCCCGCAACCAGTTTCCGTCTTCAGTAGAAGACGCCAAAGCAGCCGTCAGATTCCTTCGTGCCAATGCAGCGAAATATGGCATCGACCCTGAACACATCGGTGCCTGGGGCGGCAGCGCCGGCGGCCATTTGGTTTTGATGCTTGGCCTCACCGGTGATGTTGCCGAGTTTGAAGGCAGCGGCCCCAATCGCGAGTTTTCAAGCAAAGTGCAAGCCGTCATCAACTACTACGGGCCCACAGACTTCACGCAGAGTTATTCAAAGAGTGTCGACGCGGCCGACGTGCTGCCTCTCTGGCTCGGAGGTCATCTCGATCAAAACCGCAAGATCCACCAGAAGGCCAGCCCGATCAACTGGGTCACGCCCAACGCTGCGCCAACCCTTTCACTCCACGGCACCAAAGACGCCTATGTCGCCTTCGAACACAGCGTGCAGTTGACTGAACGCCTGATCAATGCCGGCGTCGATGCCGAGCTTGAATCGTTCTCTGGCGCTGGCCACGGATTCAAAGGCCCAGACGCAGAACGTGCCGAAACCCTCGCAATCCAGTTCCTCGATCGTTACCTTAAACCCACAACTCCGCAAACCCGGCTCCTGCTTTCTGACCACGGCATGCGAGGTGAAATCGTCTCGATGGATTGGCCCTCAGGCAAGATCTACTGGACGAAGAAGAATGGCCGCGGCCATGATGTACAGAGCCTGCCCAACGGCCACGCGCTCTTCACCAACGCGCCCGAGAAGCGCGTCGTAGAAATCGACGAGAAGCAGCAGGAAGTCTGGAGCTATTCAACCGGCCTCGAACACCCCTTGAGTGCCCAGCGCCTCCCCAACGGCAACACCCTCATCGGGGACGCACGTCTCGGCAAGGTGATTGAAGTGACGCCTGACAAGAAAGAAGTCTGGAATTACTCTGCACCCAACATCGGCAATATGCGCATGCGCAACAGCCGTCGCACTGCCGCCGGCACTACCTTGATTGCTGAAGAAGCCATCGCCAAGATCCTCGAAGTAGATCAATCCGGCAAGGTCATCTGGAGTTGGCAAGCCCCCAACGGTGAACAGCGCCGCTCCTACCAGGCAATTCGCCTGGCCAACGGCAACACCCTCATCAGCGTCAGCGACCCCGGTGAGATCGTAGAAGTGAATCCTGCAGGCACTGTCGTGCGATCGATCGCTGGCACCAGGATGGATCTCCAATTTGGATGGGCCTCCGGCATGACAATGCTGCCAAACGGCAATTTGCTGATCGTCGACTACACTGGTCGCCGGCTTGTCGAGGTAGATCCCAAGGGCAAACTCGTCAACGAAATGCGCACCGGCGAACGAACTGTCGCCAGCGTCGACGTTGTTAAATAACTAGGCCAGCAGCTTTTCAACCACGTGCCCATGCACGTCGGTAAGCCTGAAATTACGGCCCTGCGAGCGATAAGTGAGTTTGGTGTGATCAAAGCCAAGCAGGTGCATCAGCGTGGCATGAAGGTCATGCACGTGCACCTTGTCTTCGACAACATTGAAGCCAAGCTCATCGGTCTGCCCCATCACAAGACCCGGCTTGATGCCGCCACCCGCCATCCACATCGTGAATGCATTGGGATGGTGGTCACGGCCATCGGTGCCGCCCTGCGTCATCGGAGTGCGGCCAAATTCGCCGCCCCAAACCACAAGCGTGTCATCGAGCATCCCACGCTGCTTCAAATCGGTAACGAGAGCCGCACAGGCCTGATCGGTATCCTTGCAATTCTGCGTGATGTCTTTCACGAGTGAGCCGTGCTGATCCCAAGCCTCATGGTAGATCTGTGTAAAGCGCACGCCGCGCTCAGCCATACGGCGAGCCAGCAGCAGGCAGTTCGCAAATGAAGGCTTGCCAGGCTCTGCCCCGTACATTTCGAGGATGTGTTTCGGCTCTTTCGAGATGTCCATCAAGTCGGGGGCACTGGTCTGCATCTTGAACGCCATCTCGTAAGAATTGATACGCGTCGCAATCTCAGGGTCACCCACGTCATCGAGCTTCATTTGATTCAGCCGGCGAATCGAATCGAGCGACTCGCGCTGCAATTGCGCATCGATGCCTTCGGGGTTGGACAAATAAAGCACAGGATCACCCGAAGCCCTGAACTGAACACCCTGATGCACCGTCGGCAGAAAGCCAGAGCCCCAGCAGGAGTTACCGCCCGAGGGCCCCTTCTTGCCGGTAGAAAACACCACAAAGGCTGGCAGATCTTCAGCTTCGCTACCCAGGCCATAAGTCGTCCAGGCTCCGAAACTCGGCCGCCCAAAGATCATGCTGCCGGTATTCATCAACAACTGCCCCGGCGCATGATTAAACGCGTCCGTACTCATTGATTTCACGATGGCGATATCATCGACAACCTTTGCCAGATGCGGCAGCAGTTCACTGAGTTCAGCGCCATTCTGCCCGTACTTGGCGAACTTGAACTTTGGGCCCAGCAGCTTGGAATTCGGGTTAATGAAGGCCGCTCTGTAGCCCTTCAGCAATTCAGGAGGCGGCAAGGTGCCGTCGAACTTCGCGAGCTGCGGCTTGTTGTCAAACATCTCGAGATGGCTGGGAGCGCCAGCCATAAAGAGGTAAATCACCTTCTTGGCCTTCGCCTTGAAGTGCGGCTGCTTGGGCGAAAGAGGATTGGCGTTCGGTAGCGTCGTGGCACCCTGAGCAAGGCCACGCATGGCGAGAGCGCCTAAACCGACACCACAATCCTTCATAAACCAACGACGCGCAATGGAGAGTTTGTCTTGCATGATTTGCCTATTCCTTAGTAATGGTTTCGTCGAGGTTCAAGATGATACGGGCCAGTGATGTCCAGGCCTGTTCTGGGGTAAAGTTGCGTGCTCGCTGCTTGCCGAGGAAGGCCTGAAGCTCTGCCGCCTCAGCAGCAAGCGGAGGTCGCGACAGCGTACGCCGGAATGCATAGCGAACCTTATCGGCGTCCGTCTTGCCTCCCTCGTTAATGGTCTTCACCGCTAGCGCCTTGGCAGCCTCAAGAAAGAGTGGCTCATTCAGCGCCGTGAGCGCCTGAAGTGGCGTATTGGAGCGAGCCCTGCGGACACAGGACACATCACCGTTTGGTGTATCGAAGTTCATCAGCACGGGATAAGGCACACTACGATAGCGAAAGGTGTAAAGAGCACGTCTGTAACGTTCTGGCCCTTTTTCTTCAGCCCAGTTCTTAGGGCCATAGCTCGAAGGAGCCACGAAGAGAAACGAAGGTGCCGGAGGATAAACGCTTGGCCCACCCACCTTTTCATTGAGCAACCCACTCGCCGCCAGCGTGATATCACGAACAATTTCTCCCTCAACGCGGAAACGTGGCCCGCGAGCCATCAACCGGTTATCCGGGTCTTTAGCGAGCAGGTCTGCGCTCACCTTTGACGATTGCCGATAGGTGTTAGAGGTCAGGATCTGCCGGTGCAGCTTCTTCATGCTCCAGCCCGACTCCATAAACTCAACAGCCAGCCAGTCAAGCAATTCCGGATGCGAAGGCGCAGTGGACTGCTTGCCCAGATCCTCGCTCGTCTCTACAATTCCCGTCGAAAAATAAGCTTGCCAAACCCGGTTCACGAAAGCACGAGCGGTCGTGGGGGCGTTGCGTGAGGTCATCCACTGGGCGAAGTCGAGCCGTGTATCGCCCGCGCCAGCCGGAAGCGGATTCAGAAAAGCAGGCACCCCTGGAGCCACTACATTCTTCGGCTTTAGAAAATCGCCACGTTCGAGAAGATTAGTATTTCTCATCTCATTGCGGGCGGTCAATACAAGTTGCGATGAGCCCTCAGGCAGCGACTTCATCAGGTCATCCATTTGCGCATTAGCTTCGCGCCAAGCGGGAACAGTGCTTCGCCAATATCCAAAAACCGCTTGTATCTGCTGAGCGCTGCGCTGCGCGGCAGGCGTAGCCAAAATCTCACGAACGCGCATCGGCACCGGGTCAGCTTCTGCCTTTGGGTCATCACTGACAGACAAGCGGACGCGTCCCAGATTCTGATTTTGATTGTCGTCGCTATTCCAGCCTCCGTGCTTCTGGCTGAGATAGACGTTGATTACAGTCTTGCTGTCGCTGTTATCAATCGGCGTCTCCAGATTGAATACTGCTTTGCGCGGCAGATTACGAAGAGTAGGCCCCGCATCATGGCCCCATGCAGTTTCTTCCTTACCGTCGATCGCAAAGTCGATCGGCCCTGTCACTCGTCGCTTGTCTGTCTTGTCGTAATAGATCTTGTCGAGTTCGCGCTCTGGAAGATTCAAATCGGCACTAGCGCGCGACACCTTGATCTTCTCGGGCTTAGCTTGGCCCGGTCGCTCCACCTCAACTTCAAACTCTGTCAATGCACCAGTGCCG
This sequence comes from uncultured Bryobacter sp., assembly GCA_964653845.1. GTDB lineage: Bacteria > Acidobacteriota > Terriglobia > Bryobacterales > Bryobacteraceae > Bryobacter. The sequence goes on along the minus strand of CAZZGS010000102.1, from coordinate 4,016 downwards.
TAAACAGAACGCCCCGGCCCTCCCAGGGGAAGATTCGGATCATTTAAGAGTTCCAGGCGGAAAGAAGCGATCGACTTCGCCTGAGGCTTGATAGTCAACTTCGCTCGGTGCTTGGTCGGGGCATAGCCCGCCCCAATCATCGAAGCATCGGATTGAAGCAGGTACTTTTGGCCACCGGTAGAGATATCGTCTACTTCAGGCTTTACCGCTTCCCACTGCGTCTTAGTCTGCATGGTGCTTTCCCATTTCGCCATCTGCTGCGCCCATGCCGGATTGCGGTGTTGCAAATCCGCTTCCATCATCTTGATTTTCTCGAAGATGCCAGCCCGTTTCATCTGCTCCTGAGGACTGAACACGGCCACATTCGACTCGTGCGTGTTGTTCAAGAAGGCGAAAATCTTGTAGTATTCATCCTGCCGGAGCGGATCGAACTTATGGTTGTGGCATTGCGCACAAGCAATCGTCAAGCCAAGCATCGATTTGCCCACCGCATCAATGCGATCAAACATCGCCTCCATCCGGAACTGCTCAGGATCGACGCCACCTTCTTCGTTGATCATCGAATTGCGCAAGAAGCCAGTCGCTACTCGCTGGTCCTGCGTAGCATTCGGCATCAAGTCTCCTGCCAATTGCTCCTGAATAAAGCGGTCATAGGAAAGATCTTTGTTAAGAGCATTGATCACGTAGTCGCGATAGAACCATACCTGCCGCATCTTGTCCTTCTCGTAACCGTCGGAGTCGGCGTAGCGCGCTGCATCCAGCCAGTGCCGTCCCCAGCGCTCACCGTAATGCGGAGAAGCCAGCAATCGATCCACCTGCTTCTCATAAGCAGTCTTCGACTTGTCCTTCAGAAAGGCATCCACTTCTTGCACAGTTGGAGGAAGCCCAACCAGATCCAGCGACAAGCGTCTCAGCAGTGTCGTGCGATCCGTCTCGGCGCTCGGCTTCAACTTTTCTTGATCGAGTTTAGCCAGAACAAAAGCGTCAATCGGATTCTTCGCCCACAAAGGCGTAGAGACCACGGGTAAAGCAGGCCGGACGGGAGCAACAAAAGCCCAATGCTTCTTAACCTCAACCACCTTTGCTCCTACCTCATCGGGCCACTTGGCACCTTCGTCAATCCAGCGCTTCAAAACAGACATCTGCTCGGCAGGCAATGGCTTGCCACCCATTGGCATTCTGGCCTGATCACCCATCCCGGCCACACGAATATAAAGTGGGGAATCTATGGCATGGTTCGGTTTCACACTCGGCCCGGACACTCCGCCCGTAAACGTGGTTGTCTTGGCGTCCAGCCGCAGTCCGCCCAGTTGCTGCGCAGCACCATGACAACCGACACAGGACTTCTTCAGGATCGGCTGAACATCGCGCACAAAGTCTACTTCCTGCGGAAACAGAACGAGCGGAAACAAGATCGAAATAAATATTACAGATTTCACGGGCAACATTAACCTGCCTTTAATTTATCGCATTTGAGGGGATTGCTATTGTGAGTCTCATGAGACTCGGTTTACTTCTTGCCTCCACACTTTCCTTGTTAGGCCAATCCCCCGTCGGCAACTTCGAAGGAGAGCTTCAGACGCCCTCCACAAAGTTGCGCATCGGTTTGACCATCACGGCCGCCAAAGACGGGACCTACGCGAGCGAACTGATCTCCTTCAGCCAGGGAAATGCCAAGATGGCGGCAAGCACAACAACCATCGAAGGAAAGTCCCTCAAGCTGGCCATTGCAGCAGCCGGAGCCAGCTACGAAGGCACCTTCAGCGAGGATAGCCAGACCATTAGCGGCAAGTTCACCCAAGGCCTCCCTTTCGATCTCGTCTTCAAACGAGTGGCCGAATTCGCGAAGCCCAATCGGCCTCAAGAACCGAAGCCGCCCTTTTCTTACCTGAGCGAAGATGTCAGCTTCGCCGGAGCCACAGCCGAAATCCTTATGGCTGGCACAATCACAACACCGAAGAGCGAAGGCAAATTCCCCGCTGTCATTTTGGTCTCGGGCTCAGGCCCTCAGAATCGAGACGAAGAACTGGTCGGTCACAAACCCTTCCTCGTCTGGGCAGATGCTCTCACCAAGTCCGGCTTCGCAGTTCTCCGTTACGACGACCGTGGCACTTACAAATCAACCGGAACCTTCAAAGGTGCAACCAGCCAGGACTTTGCCCTCGACACTGCCGCTGCAGTAGCTTACCTGAAGACCCGCAAAGACATCGACCCAAAGCGCATCGTTGTCATGGGTCATAGCGAAGGCGGAATCATTGCGCCCATCGTGGCCTCAAAAGATCCCTCCTTGGCAGGCATCGTGCTGCTGGCTGGCCCAGGCGTTAGTGGCGAGCGGATCATTGAGAAGCAAATCCCGGATATGGGCCGCGCAGCAGGCCTGAGCGAGCAACAGGTAAAGCTCTCAACCGAAGGCGGTCTGCAACGCGTCAAGCAGGAGATGGCCAAAGACGCCTGGCTGGCAAATTTCTGGACCTACGACCCGGCACCAACACTCGAAAAAGTCCTTTGCCCGGTATTGGCCATAAACGGCGAACTCGATAAGCAAGTAGACGCCACAGTAAATCTAGGCGCCATCGAAGCTGCTCTCAAGCAGGGCGGCAACAAGAGCTACACAGTACGCGTGTTGCCCAAATTGAATCATCTTTTGCAAACCGCAACCACCGGCAGCTCCCAGGAATACGGCCAGATCGAAGAAACTGTTGCGCCAATCGCTTTGGAAGAAGTGATTCAGTGGCTCAAGAAACTACCGGCCACGAAATAAGCTCGGTCATTTGTCCGCGTCGCAAACTCGAATGCTGAGGGGGATCCTGCTTGGCAGGAAAGTCGGTGCGGTAATGCCCACCTCTAGATTCTTCGCGCTTCAAGGCAGCCTTTGCTACAAGGCGGAGAACAGTCGCCAGATTGCGACGCTCATAGTCGCGACGATCAGGCTCAGCGATGTTCAAGCGCCCTCCGTGATCAATCGCGTCAAGCACCTTCGAGATTCCCTCTGCATCACGTGCTATGCCACAACCGTCCCAGGCCAGTTGCTGTAAGGCCTCGCGCGTCAATAGAGGAAACTGCTCATCGCCAAACGTCCTGCCTGAACTGCGCTGCGGGCCGGCACCCAACATCGCCTCGCCCGCGCGAGCACCGAACACAACCCCTTCCAGCAACGAATTACTAGCCAGCCGATTGGCACCGTGCACTCCCGTACAGGCAGCTTCCCCGGCCGCAAACAACCCCGGAACACTGGTCAGGCCATGCAAGTCTGTACGCACTCCACCCATGATGTAGTGCGCGGCAGGATGTACCGGTGCTGGCTGCTTCGTCAGATCAATTCCAAATCGGAAGCACGTCTCATAGATCGTAGGAAAACGATGCCTGATCCAGTCGGCATCCTTGTGGCTAAGATCGAGCAGAACATGAGTGGCATTGGTCGCCATCATCTCCGCTATGATCGAGCGACTGACGACATCGCGCGGAGCCAATTCCTCCATCGCGTGATAGCGGTGCATGAAGCGTTCCCCATTGATGTTCCTCAGAAACGCCCCTTCACCCCGCAACGCTTCGCTCAACAGAAAACGAGGCCGCCCGGGAATGAACAAGGCCGTGGGATGAAACTGAATGAACTCGACATCGGCAACCTCAGCCCCGACACGATAGGCGATACCGATGCCATCGCCCGTCGCAACAGTCGGGTTCGTCGTGTTCAGAAACAATTGCCCCGCCCCGCCAGTAGCCAGCAACACCGCACGAGCATGGACATCAATTCGACGCCGCGTCTTCTGATCGTAGGCGACTGCCCCGCTGACAACACCGTCTTCCATCAACAGATCAGTCACTGCGGCAAAACTCTGGAAACTGAGATTGGGTTGCGAGAGTGCCTTCTCGTACAAAGTACGCGCAATCTCTCTCCCGGTTGAGTCCCCGCCTGCATGCAACACACGGCTTCGACTATGCGCACCTTCACGGGCCATCAGAAACTGCCCATTCTCTTTGTCGAAATTCGCTCCCCAATTCAGAAGCTCATCGAT
>CAZZGS010000101.1:0-10518 GCA_964653845.1 uncultured Bryobacter sp. | reverse complement strand
GCAGGAGGGGGCTCGACGGATGGTGGCGAAGTCTCACGGTGGCAGCATCATCACGCTGGGCTCTGGGTGCAACAAACTGGCGTTCCCGCGTTTGGTAGATTACACCGCGTCCAAGGGTGGCATCGAGATGTTCACTAAGGTGGCTGCTGTGGAGTTGGGCAAGTATCAGATTCGGGTGAATTGCGTGGCTCCTGGGGCGACGGAAGTAGAGCGCACGAAGGCCGAGACCGGCGACTATGCGGGTACGTGGGCGCCGGTTACGCCGCTCGGCCGCATTGGCATGCCGTTGGATATCGCCCGGGCTGTTCTCTTCTTTGCTGGCGATCAGAGTGAATTCGTGACCGGGCAAACGCTCTTCGTCGATGGCGGCGTCGGGGCCAAGCCCCAATGGCCTTATGAATTTTGATGGTGAGCCGCAAAGGCTCGATATCTTCCTTCAGACCCTTTATCCGAAGTACAGCCGCAGCAGGTTGCAGCAGTGGATCAAGAAGGACCGCGTCAAGGTAAACGGTAAGGGGCAGAAGGCTTCGCACATCCTGAAGGGTGGAGAAGAGATCGAAGTGGAGCCGCTGGAGCTGAAAGCGCTCAAGGCAACTGCGGAGGATTTGCCGCTTGCAATCCTCTATGAAGACGACGATTTGGTTGCGATCAATAAGCCAGCCGGAATGACGGTTCACGCTGGAGCCGGGACAAGCGATGGCACGCTGGTCAATGCCCTGCTATTTCGGTTTGAGAAGCTCTCGCAATTGGGCGGGGATTTGCGCCCGGGGATCGTGCATCGTCTGGACAAGTACACCAGCGGCGTGATTCTGGTTGCCAAGAACGACATCGCGCACCGCAAGCTTCAGGATCAGTTCTCTGGCCGCGAGGTGGAGAAGACCTACATTGCGCTGGTTGAGAACGTGATGAAGAGCGACACCGGAACGGTGAACCGCCCGATTGCGCGAGACCCCTGGAAACCGGTTCGGATGGCCGCAATCGTCAAGGACGACCCGGAGCTTGGGCGCGAGGCGATTACCCACTGGAAGGTGCTCAAGCGCTATGAGCGCTTTACTTTGGTGGAAGTAAAGATCGGCACCGGGCGTACACATCAGATCCGGGTACATCTTGGGCATTTGGGCCACAAGGTTGCCGGAGATACGCTGTACGGGGCTCGTCCGCATGATTCGGGCCGATTTTTCTTGCATGCGTGGCGGATCAAGTTTGCGCAGCCGACGACCGGCGAATCGATCCAGATTGAAGCTCCTTTGGCCGATGAACTCAAAGACTGGCTTCGCCCTCTACAATAGAATTGTGAATCGTCGCAACTTCCTCGCCTTACCCTTGGCCGCTTACGCTCAAAATTCCGATCCCAACCGCATCATCCTCGATGTTTTCCGTGTGAATTTTCTTTACACCGTGTCGGACAAAAAGGGCCGCTTCGTAATCAACCTCAATCGCGAAGACTTTGAAGTCTACGAAGAGAAGAAGGCGCAGAATATTCTGGAGTTCATCGCGGAATCCAATCTTCCGCTGCGGCTTGGCATTCTGATCGATTCGAGCAATTCGGTGCGTGACCGCTTCAAGTTTCAGCAGGAAGCAGCCGTTGAGTTTATTACCTCGGTGATCCGGCCGAAAGAAGATCGCGCGATCGTGGTGTCGTTCGACAATCAGGTGGAATTGCGGGCAGACTTGACCGGCGACGTAGAGAAGCTGTCGCAGACGGTTCGGGACTTGCGCGCCGGCGGCGGCACGGCATTGTTTGATGCTGTCTACTATGCGTGCAAAGACAAGTTGATGCAGGATCAGCCGCTCTTCAAGTTCCGCCGTGCGATGGTCATTTTAAGTGACGGAGACGATACGCAATCGGTAATGACTCGCGAGCAGGCGATCGAGATGGCACTCAAGGCTGACGTTGTGATCTACACGATTTCAACCAACATCACTAAGATCGAGAGCGAAGGTGACCGTATCCTGAAGCGCCTGTCCGAGCGAACTGGCGGTATGACATTCTTTCCCTTCAAGGCTAGTGATCTTGCACAAAGCTTTGAAAATATCGCGAACGAGTTGCGTAGCCAGTACAACCTTCTCTATCGCCCCGAGCCGATCAAGACCGATGGCCAATGGCACCCGGTGCAGATTCGCGTCAAGGGCCGCAAGGATCTGCTTGTGCGGGCGCGCCCTGGTTATTACGCGCCGAAAAGCTAGGGCTAACAGCCGCTCGAGGAATACCAGACCATACGCAGCGGCACCCAGCCTTTTGCGATGACCTTCGGCTTGGGGGCCTCACACAAACCGGCGTCGAGAATTGTCACCTCCAACCTCGCGGGTCTCTTGAAATCGCCCCATCGCCGGCGGGGCGTGGGATCCAGGGCACGGTTGCTAAGCTAGCGCTATCACCCCTTGGGTCGTGGCCCGAAGCAGCGTTAGCCAATAGTCCGCCTGAGACTCAGGCCATTCTCCCGAAGCGGATGGGTCTGCTCGCCAAGTCCCGTAAGCAGACTGGCTCTCAAGCCATAGCTCCCGCTTGACCCTGGACTTTTTCGTCAATCGTTTACGCCAACTTTCCGGCAAATCCGCCTTATTCGCCGCCCACTTCTGCGCCTGGCGCAAGCCTGGATGCAGCTTCCAGCAGCGCTGCGCCGTAGCTTCAATGCGTGACAATGCAAAGAGCAACTCACGCTCGATCGTTCCTGCGGGAGCCGTCTCAAGCAATCGATCCGCCTCTGCCACAAACGAAGCGAATCGCACCAAGGCCTCAGCCCCGCGCAAAGCACCATGCAAAAGCGCCCGCTCGCGCTCGTCTACCTTGGACACTAAACGCTCTATGTGCTCTTCGCTCAAACTCCGAAAGCGGCCCACCGGCATCGGCAACAGCGACGCCCGGCCCGCGATGTAGTGAGGATAATCGCCAGCCCCGAACACAGGATTCTTCCCCGGCGCACGCTCCGTGAGCCCCATCAGACGCGCCCGCTCCACAGTACCGGCAAAGCTCAGCCCTGCCTCGTAAGAATGCAATTGCTCCCCCCACGGCACCGGCCCGTACTTCTCTTCAAGCCGCAGCCAGGCCGACGAAAGCATTCGGTTCAACTTCTCATCAATCGGGTCCTGATACGCCTCCAAATCGAAAGAACGCACGCCCTCGTGATTGGTCGCATCCAAGTCGAGCGCCCGCTTCATCTCGATCCAGAATGACTGCTCAAGCAAAACACTCATGGGTGCCGCTTCAGCATCCACCTCACCGATCCGCGCCAACTCCCGCTCAACAACCTCTGCATTGATCATTCCATCCCGAACCTGCTCTAACCCCTCCGCCTGCAACGTCGCAAGTTCCCCCGTCCACCTTGTCTGGCAGGTGTCAAAGTAATACTCGCGACACGATAGCGGCCGCGCTGGATGAACTCCGCACACGCGTCTCGGCGTCCCATCCGCTTCGCGAATATAGGTCAAGAACACGCACGGGCTGGTGGGTGCATTCGCCCTCCGCCGCAGATGCGTCACCACACTCGAATTCGGATCCTCCACAAACGACCGTCGTTTCCAGTCGCTATCTTCGCCCTCAAATCGGTCCTGCGTAAACCGCAACATCCATTGCGCCGGGCTCAGGTCAAAGTAGGCCGACAGCCGCAGGATGTCGAATGCCGTAAGGTAGATCGGATCCTCGCTCGAACAGCAAGTCCCGCTCAAACAAGAGTGGCAAACCGCCTGCGGGCTCTCAAACTTCTGCGGCCCCGCCGTCTTGGTTGGATACATTCGGAATGGAGAATCTCCCGCGATCATCGTGCCTCCGCCCATCGCTGCAATTTCGGTAGCATCTTTGGAAAGGATAGCCCTTCCCGCTCCCAGTTGAAATCTCGCAACCCATCCATCGCCGCCCAGGTTGCATGAAAGCGCCGATAATCGATCTTCCCCTCTTTTACCCCCCAACTCCCATCCTCGTTTTGACTCTCGATCAGATACTCCATCGCATACCGGATCGCCGGCTCTTCCGTACTCAGCCCAAACGCCCGCAAACTGTCGATAAACTCCCCGGCCATATCTGGATTATTGTTCTCGATCGGAGTCGCCCAGTGCGTTGCAAGAAAACTATACTCTTCCGGCAGCCAATAAGGAGAGAGGAGAAAACGCCCGTAGTCGTTCAACGTATAAACAATGTGCGTAATGCAGTAGACCGAATCATGAAAGGCAACATCTCCCTGCTTTGGCGATCGGTAGCGTCGCATCTGCGGCAGCCACTCCATTACTTCCTCGTACGGCATGCGCAACGGTGCCCCATATCGTGCCCCGCAATATGCCGAAGTAAAACTCAGATACCAGACACGCATCGCCGGCACCATCTCCAGCTTTGCCTTGCATTCCGCACACCGCCGGGTCCCGCGCACATTGAATGTCATGCATGCGCACGCTTCCGGCACATCGCTCGGCGGAGCCTCCACTCTCGGATCGAAATTGTAGTACTCACTCACCTCATGATCCAGCACCAACTTGCGTAAGGCCTTCTTCACTTCGGGGTAGTGAAATCCAATCCGCGAAACCGCATCAAACGTCTGCACTGCCGTTGTTACCGATTCCGCACTACCGTCATAGAGCCCTTCGCGACGTTGGTCCATCCACGCCCGGAAGGCATCCACTGTCACAGCCCTCGCTCTGCTTTGCAACTCGGGATCTCGCGCCGTGGCCGCCATAAAACTACAGCAATATAGCAGGGCACTCCCGAATTGTTCTAGTCCTCCACGCCTTCGCGACAGCCCTTCGATAAAGCCCATCCCGCGATCGATAGCCCTCGCCCTTGCGGCATCAAAGCTGCGTGACATAGATAGTTTAGTGGTCCTTTAAAATTAAAGAGCCCCAATCGGCCCCTAAAACATAAAATGCTTTGACTGTTTTAGCACAAGAGACTATAAGTGAGGAAGGGCTGGACAAGCTGAAGCGCGCAAGCGACAGAAAAAACTATCCAGCCACCCTCGTAATGAGGAAATGTTTCTTGGATCAGGAGAACAAATTATGCCAGCACCAAAGCTGCCGAAACTTCCAAAGCTAGTTCCGCCGAAGGTCGGACCAAAGCCACCAAAGGTCATCAACCCGAAGATCATCGTCAATCCTAAGATCATCGTCAATCCAAAGGTCGTCAATCCAAAGATCATCGTCAATCCAAAGCTTCCAAAAATCATCGTCAATCCCAAGATCATCATCCCGAAGCCACCTCCAAAGTTCCTTCCCAAGCCGGGCTTCCCGCCCCCACCGAAGTTCCCGAAGCTCCCGCCGCCACCGAAGTTCCCGAAGATCCCGAAGATCCCCAACCCCAAGATCGTTGTGAATCCTAAGATTGTCGTCAATCCCAAGATCTTCAATCCCAAGATCGCCACCAATCCCAAGCTACCCAAAATCATCTTCAATCCCAAGGTGGTTACTCCCAAAATTGTTATCCCCAAGCTGAACCCCAAGGTGCCCAAAATTGGCCTTGGGCCCGGACCTGGACCAATCAATCAATAGAGCTGATCCTTAATTGAACAAAACGCGCGGAGCCCACCAAGCTACCGCGCGTTTTTGTCTTTTCTCTTCGTCCCGGCGAACAAAAGCGATAGCATAACGATGGAGGTATCTGCTCCCTCATGTCTTCGCAGATCAATAGACGTTTCTTTTTTTACGGACCGCTCCTTGCTGGCGCAGTCCCGGCCGCTGGCTTTGGCAGTGCGGCTTCTCTCAAAATGCTGGGCTACAAAAGCCCTAACGAAAAACTGAACATCGCCGCCATCGGGTCCGGTGGCAAGGGCCACAGCGACATCCAGGGTTGCATCGGTGAAAACATTGTCGCCCTTTGCGACGTAGACGAAAAGCGTGCTGAGCGCGCCTTCAAACAGTTCGATAAGGCTACCAGGTACAAAGACTATCGGAAGATGCTCGACGAGCAGTCGAAGAACATCGACGCTGTCATCGTAGCGACCCCAGACCACATGCACGCCACAACGGCCATCGCCGCGATGGAACGCGGCAAGCATGTGTATTGTCAGAAGCCCCTCACCCGCACCGTTTGGGAAGCCCGTCAGATGCGCGAGACGGCCAACAAGTTTGGCGTTGCTACGCAGATGGGTAACCAGGGTTATTCCAACGAAGGTACACGGCAGGTTGCAGAGATCGTCTGGGCCGGCGAACTTGGCCAAGTGAAAGAAGTTCATGCCTGGACCGACCGCCCCTGGTGGCCCCAGGGTACGACTGAAATCCCTGCACCGACTGAAGTGCCAAACACTCTTGAGTGGGATCTTTGGCTCGGCTCTGCCGACAAGCGTCCGTTTACCACTGGCGGACCTGACTTCAAGTCGCCCTACGGCGGTTTCTATCAGCCCTTCAACTGGCGCGGCTTCTTCGACTTCGGTTGCGGCGCACTTGGCGACATGGCTTGCCATATCCTTGGTGCGCCCAACATGGCGCTCAAGCTTGGTTCGCCCACCAGTGTCGAATGCATCATGAAGGAAGGTGTTTCGAGCTTCCAGTTCCCCAGGAAGTCGATCACCAAGTTCTCCTTCGCTGCCCGCGGTAGCATGGGCCCGGTGAATATCTTCTGGCATGACGGCCTGAAGGAAAGCCCGAAGATCGAAGGCGTACCCACCGACGAATGGCTTGGCGATCTGCCTGGCCGTCCGCGTCGTCAGGGTCAGGCCCCAGCTGCCCCGGCGCGCGATCCAGGCTACAACGGCATGATCGGTCGCGTATTTAATTACGAAGCCTATCAGGCCCTTAAGGCTGATTCGGAAGTGCGCCCGGCTTCGCCCAACGGCAGCCTCTTCATTGGCGACAAGGGTATCCTTACAACCGGCACTTACGGCGAAGGCACCCGCCTGCTGCCAACCGACAAGATGGCTGACTTCCGCATGCCTGAGCCGCTGCTCACACGTTCACCCGGCCACTATCGCGACTGGATCCGTGCCTGCAAAGGCGGCGATGCATCGTGCTCCAACTTCAACGTGGCATCGCCTTTCGTTGAGTGGATGCTGCTCGGCGTAATTGCATTGCGCGTTCCGGGCAAGCTCGAATGGGATGCGGCCAAGATGCGCTTCACCAACAACAACGAAGCGAATCAGTTCCTCAAACCGAGGCTCCGCAAGGGCTTCACCATCAGCTAGTAATTCAATGAGTTGGGCGCTCGAAAGTGCGCCCAACTTATTAGGACGACGCAAAATTCCTCCTTCTCTCTGCTCAAACTGACGAGGAAATCACTCTTTTGCCATCGACCGTGGTTGGCTCCATCAACTCAGTGCGCACCACTGGCTTTAAATAAAGTTTTGGCTAATTTTGCCGATTCTATTTATATGGGGAAGTTGCTTCTCGGACTTGCACTGATTATAAGCTCTGCACCAATCCTGGCTGGCGATATCGAAGGGATTGTCCGCATCACTCGCTCGCTAACCAAGAAGCGTGTCGTTGTGGATACCTATGCGCCGAGAGGAGGCGCACCAGCCAATGGAGCTGCCCCCGAAGACATCGATGAGTGGGGGCGAACGGTGGTCTTTATCGACTCATCGATAAGTCCAGCCCAGACTAAATCGCCACTGCCTCTTCAGCAAATTGCCCAACGGAATCGAAGATTTGAGCGGGAAGTGGTTGTCGTCCCGGCTGGATCTACGGTTTCGTTTCCAAACGAAGATCCGATTTTTCACAACGTCTTCTCTTTGTCCAAGTCTAAATCCTTCGACTTGGGGTACTACCCCATTGGCCAGACTCGCAAAATTCAGTTTGACAAGCCAGGGCCGGTGCAGGTGTTTTGTCATTTGCATCCAAACATGAATGCGGCAATCATGGTCGTTCCCAATGGCTATTTCACACAACCCGCTTCGAGAGGTGAATTCAAGATCGATGGCGTACCAGCGGGGCGCTACACGCTACGGCTTTGGCACAAGAGTGCCGGCTACCTTCAGGAAGAAATTGAAGTTTCAGCCGAAGGAAAAACTCAAGTGAAATTTCTTCTCCCGCTGGCAACTTCGAAGCCCTGAGCGGAAGAGATGTTAAGAACCAATTTATCCCGGAGAGTCATCGTTTTCGTTCTCCTGCCGCTGGCGATGCTTTTCGCGGCAAGTTCTCTCTGGATAGAAGAATCCATCAGGGCAAACACAACCAGACAGATTCGCAGCGATCTGTTCAAGCAACAAAAACGTCGACAGGCAGAGCAACTGGCGCAGAGTCGTCAGATACAACGAGCATTGCAGGTACTTGGAGATAACGCCGGCCTCAAGGCTGCTCTCACTTTGCAACGGGATCTCCTGAACTCGGGTGCTTTGCGCGACGAGGCCACCAACCGGCAGTTAACCCACACGCTCGAAGAGCGCCTGCAAGCAGTGCGTGAAACGATCAATGTCGACTCCATTTCGCTTGTCGATGCGCAGGATCAACCTCTGGTGCATTGGCAGAGTTCCACTGACACGATTTACCTCCAGCGCGCCATACCGATCAATGCCGGGGACGAAAATCTTGGCCACTTACTGGTAGGTCATGAGTTCAATCTCAGTTCTATTGCCGGTGGTGCAGAAGCCGTGCTGATACACAAGGGCAAGATTGAAAGCTCCACACTGAAGGCCACGAAACTAACTGGTCCGGCCCAGGATTGGGCTCAATCTGGAGAAGTGGAGTTAAACGGAGAACGATTTGTAGCTGTGCCACTCTCACTGCCAGAACTTGGCCCCGATCGCTCCGTCGTGATGCTGGCCTCGATTGACGCAGCGGTTGCGCCATTCCTCACGACACTGCGGACGGTTCTGTTCCCAACAGGTGCCATCAGCCTCTTACTGGCAATGGTACTGATCTGGTTTTCTTCTCGAGCGGTTACAAAGCCTCTCCAGAGCCTTACCCTCGCTTGTCAGCAAAGCATCCAGAGAGGCATCCTTGAGATTCCACCAACTCCGCCTACCGGGGTCCTCGAAGTAAATATTCTTGCTGACAGCCTTTATCGCGCTGCTGTTGCGGCCACATCTGCCCGTCTCAGCCTCGAACAGGCCTACCTTCAGATCCTCGAAGCGTTGGTTGAATCACTCGAAGCCCGCGATCCGTACACGGCTGGGCACAGCCGCCGCGTAAGCCGGTATTCCATTCTTATTGCCCGCCAGTTGGGACTTTGCGATTCCGAAATCGAAGCCCTGCGCATCGGCGCACTGCTGCATGATATCGGCAAGATCGGCATTCCGGATGCGGTGTTACTCAAGGATGGCCGGTTGAGTGACGAAGAATTCCGTATCATTCAGCAGCATCCCGACATCGGCGTCCGCATCCTGGAGCGCATTGGTGCCTTTGGCACCTATCTAGCCTCAGTTGGCCTGCATCACGAGAATCACGATGGCAGCGGCTACCCCAACGGCCTCTGCGGCGACCAGATTCCCGTCGAAGCCCGCATCGTTCATGTAGCCGACGCCTATGACGCCATGACGTCCAATCGTCCTTATCGAAACCGGATGCCTGAAGAAAAGGTTCGCCGGATTCTTCAGGAATGCTCAGGCACGCAATTCGATCCCAATGTCGTAGCTGCGTTTTTTTCGAGCCCTATCAACAGTAGCGCCACTGACTCAACGGCCACAAACTTGGAGTCCCTCAATGATGCCATCAAAAACCACCAGTATCGGCCTCGGGCTGATTTTGCTGATTCCGTTTCCATCGTCAGCACAGGAGTCACAGATCGGCTTTGAGGTCTCTTCGACATTCACTGCCGGTGCCACCTTCTCAGATCGATTCAAGAACACAATCCCACTCTGGCTTAAAGAAATCGATACCCCCGTCCGCTCGAATCGGCAACTGTTCGCCCCTGGTGGGCGGCTCCTGGTTTCTCCTACGCTCAAGCTCGGCCGCCACTGGTATTTCCATGCCACCTGGCAAGGCCACACCACTCCATTTTTTCCGTACGAGGCGTATCACGTCAATGCTGATGGCGTGCGTGGCCGCCTGATTCAAGGCTTCGCTGCCTACACTACAGGCGGCGAACAGAAGAGCGTCACGATCAAGGCAGGCAAGCTTCCCACCGTATTTGGTCACCTTACAACTCGATATGATGACCGCGATAACCCACTCATTGATTCGCCTCTGGCCTATGGCTCGTACCTTCTACTTCGTCCAGATCTGATTCCCTGCTCCAATTACGACTTTGAGCACCAGCAGGAAGTACACCCAAACGTCGCCGCTTTTCACTGCAAAAACAAAGAGAGCTACGCATACGGAATCTTGCCAGTGAATCGCTACGGCCTCTTTGCGGTGGAAGCCGACTTCACCTGGCAACGCCTCGATGCCCGCCTTCAATTGGCCAATAGTTCGCCATCGAATCCGCAAAAGATCAGCTCATCAAGCCAGGCCGCGCAGTTCGCTGGCGGGGCTGGCGTCACCATCATTCCTGGCCTCCGCGCAGGCTTCTCACTCTTTCGCGGTCCTTGGCTGCAGTCCTCAACTCAGAATCAACTCGATGATGGGCTTCGCTGGCGCAATTTCGAGGCAACCGGCGTCGGCCTCGACATTCAATGGGCCTATTCGCGCCTCGCCGTGAGTGGAGAATGGCAACGCCTCAGCTTT
>CAZZGS010000100.1:0-10605 GCA_964653845.1 uncultured Bryobacter sp. | reverse complement strand
AAGCCCCCGTGAATGTCACCGACGGCGACGATTCTTTGAACACCGGTGAATACATCCTGGGCTGAGAGCTTCGCCAGGGCGAAGAGCGCAATTAGCAAGAGACGCGACATCATAGTAAGCTTTATCATTACATCTCATGAAAGGCCAACCCATGCAATGGCTTCAAGGCTAAATGGCCTGGATCGTGCCACCGCGATTGCCATGGTGGCTTCCGGGCTGATGATTGCCCAGATGGTAGCTGCCAAGACGCTGCGGGACTCGATCTTTTTATCTTCTTTCCAGGCCTCCGCACTACCCTTGATGACATTCGTCGCGGCAGCGATTGCCATCGCTGCCAGCTTTGCCGGGTCACAACTTGCGAGCCGGGTTTCACCTGGGATTCTCGTGCCGGGTGCCTTCTTGCTGAGCGGGGTGATGCAGGTTGGCGAATACCTTCTCTATGCCGAAAACGCTCAGGCAGCGGCGGTTGTCATCTTCCTTCACGTATTTGCTCTCAACCTGCTACTTACGTCTGCTTTCTGGTCATTGATGACTGAGCACTTCGATCCGCACTCGGCGCAGAAGGCGTTTGGGCGGATAGCAGGGATGGGAACCCTCGGTGGCATTCTTGGAGGATTGCTGGCGGAGAGGACGGCGGCGCTAGGGTCTGTGCCGATGCTGATTCTCTTTGCGGCTGGCCTGCATTTTGCCTGTGCATTCGCGATGTGGATCTTCACAAGCGAATATCCGACTGCGCCCGCCAGAGGCCAAGCGCCTCAGCCGGCACTGGCTGAATCACTCAGAAGATCGCCCTACCTGGTGCAACTGGCATTGCTGGTAGTTACAGTGTCTGTTGCTGCGGGGGTGCTGGATTTTCTTTTGAAGTCACAAGCGACGCTTTCGATTGGTAAAGGCCCGGAACTGGCAAGATTCTTTGCCTGGTTCTACACATCCACTTCGGTCGTGGGAGTTGCGGTTCAAACACTGGCAACACCGGCGATCCTTTCGCGGCTGGGCCCGGCGATTCCAGTTCGGAGTCTGCCTGCGGCGATTGTACTTGGTGGCGGCGGGCTCCTGCTCTCTTTTGGCTTTGCCGGATTGACGTTGTTGCGGGGGCTGGAAGTGGTGCTGCGGGGTTCCATGTTCCGCTCTGGTTACGAGATGTTCTATACCCCTGTGGCTGCGGCGGAAAAGCGGGCCGTCAAGGGCATCATTGATGTCACAGGTGAGCGGTTGGGCGACCTGCTCGGTAGCGGGCTGATTGGGTTGTTGCTGTGGCTGAGCGCAGGACAGTCGTCTATGTTGCTTGCGGCTGTCGTATGTGCGGGCATGGCGCTGCTGCTGGCTCGACGGCTTGAAGATTCCTATCTGAAAGCGCTTGAAAAGAGCCTCGCGCGGCAATCCCGCCCCTTGAAGGCGGCCGAAGACAATCCGTTGTCAGGTATTTCCTTTGTCGCAGGTTCTGATCTATTGACTGGATTGCCAGGGCGTGAGGCAGATCAGCTCGAAGTGCTGATGCAGCCAGCACTCAGACAATTGATTGAGCTGCGATCGGGCAACGAAGGCCGAATCAAGAATGCACTTCTCAAAATGGAAAAGGTGGATCCGCTCGTCTGTGGGCAGCTCATTCAATTGCTTGCGAGTGCAAATTGTGCGTTTCTGGCAATGGAAAAACTCAAGGCCGTGTCTTCGCAGCACGCCGGGCAACTGGCCGATGCGTTGCTGGATCTTTGCGAGAAGGACATGATTCGCCGGCGTGTGCCGCTGGTGATGGCTGCCAGCAAATCCCAGTTGGCGCTGGATGCCCTCACCGCTGCACTCAAAGATCCCGGCTTTCAGATTCGCTTCCGCAGTGCCTACGCGATGCGGCAGATCAAGCGGGAATGCCCGGGTCTCGAGCTTCAAGCGGAGCGTGTCTGGAGCGTGCTCGCTTTGGAGCTGCAGGTAGACCGGGCAGAGTGGCAAGAGAGGAGAATGGGTAAAGGATCGAGCGCCAGCCAGGAGAAGCCAGGCGATGCCAGTGTCGAATATTTGTTTCTGCTGCTCAGGCTTTTGCTACCGCCAGAGCCTGTTGAAATGGCCTATCGTGCTCTCGGAACAGAAGATCGACACCTGCGCGGTACCGCACTTGAGTACTTGCAGACGGCGCTACCCTCGGCGACCTGGAAGCAGATTGAGGGTCTGATCGCAGACCACCTGGTGAAGCCAAAAGGCGCTGCACCAAAAGCCTGAAAAGGCCTAGGGCGCGATAACGTGCACGCCGACGGACGGCAGGGGTCTGCGAGTGTCGTTGCGATTGCCGTCGGGACCGATCCACAGAGTGGCGATTCCTTCAACCGTAGGGCCAGTGCCATCGCTGGCTTTGGCACGCACGCGGATTGAATAGTCGCCCGGCTGTTGATCCGCCGGAACCTTGATGATAAGTGGAACACTCGGGATGTTGATGTTATCGCCATCACCGGATGGGCCGAATTGCTGGTCGGCCCGGAATTTTGCTTTCGGTGAGTTCAGGCCCTCAACCCAAACATCGACTGCTTTGTTGAAACCAGGCTGCCGGATGAGAAGCGCCTCAAGGGTACCCTCACTGCCAGCCCGCACATTGAAGCCGGCAGGTTCGGTGAGCAGTTGGAATGAGGGAGCTTCGTTTGCCATGTGAAGCCGGTAGGCATAAGTAGGGCCGCTTCGATCCGTTCGATCCCTGACCGTGAGCCGGGCCTTTTCTGTCTTGGTGGGATAGTAATAAAGGCTGCTGTCGGGGTTACCGATAACAGTCCCTTGGCCTGTCATAAGGTCATCGTGTTCAGCCAACAACTTGCCCTCGTCGTTCCAGAGTTCGAGGACGGTATCAATGCTGGGCAGGCCCAGTTGGGCGGCCAAGGTCCAGGCATGAAAAGGGCGTCCGGCCTCAAGCTCGACAGCATAGCTGTTTCCCTCTCCCAGAATTCCATCAATGGCCCGATCGTCGTTGTCCACTTCGATCGACATCGCTTCGGCAATGCCGTTCGGTGTATTCAGCCACAATCGCCAGAGGCCTGGGCGCGCCGTTTCTGGAATCTGAAATTCAGCATCGACCGACATATCACTCGCGCGGACCCTGGTTGCTCGCACCTGGATGAGGTCCCGATCTGAACCATCAACGGGGATTGAGAAAGGGAAAGTGAGCCGGTAGTGCTCGGCTCCACGCGCTCTTTGGATGTAGGCTCCGCTAACCCCGCCTAGCGCTTCGCCTACGATTCTGACTTTATAGGGTTTACCTGGTGTGGCACCGAGAGGAAAGATCCCGCTGACAACGGGTAACTGTGAGATGTGGAGTGCATAGCCGCAATTCTCGCCGCAGGCCACTCCCTGCGGGCCGCGGTATTGATCCACCTTGAGCATGTAGTCGCCATCCTTTGGGAAGCTAAAACTGAGGCGAGGGGTCTCAAGGTATTCGTCCTGGTCTTCGTTGAAGGCCAGTTCTTTACCAGCAGAATCGAGGATCTGTATGGAGGCTTCAAGGAAGCCTCCGCGTTCGATCGACTGCACGTCGAATAGCCACCGCTCTCCCGCTTTTGCCGAAAGGCGGTAATGGTCGACATCGGCGTGGCCCTTCATGTAGCCGTACACAACTTGCGGCTTCAGTGGAATAATCTGGGCACGGCTGCGCCGGTCATTCGGCTCGACTTCGTTCAGGCCCGGAAATTCGGTCACGTTGAAAAGCCTTCCGTTGGAGAGGCCAGACCTGGAGAGGCACTGAATCCGGTGTGGGCCCAGGGCCGCCGTAGCCAAAATGCGGACCCTGCCCAGCACCCGCTCCGGCGTCCGGCTGGATGTCTCAAGCCATTCGAGTTCTTTGGTGTCGAAGCGGGCGGAAGTGAAGTCGGCCAAATCCTTGCCAACGATTTCAACGTCAACGATAGTGCCGGCTTGCCCTCCCAAAGGAGTGATGCGGTCGATGTGCGGCGAAGCGCTGAGAGTGAGAAGGAGCGCGATCCATTGCATCAGAAGAACTCGCGTATCGGTGTTCCGTCGCTGTTGATTCTGACCGGGCGTCCGGTGGTGCGATATTCCTTGTGGAAGTCGATGCCGAGCTTCTTGTAGACAGTTGCACCAAGGTCTTCAATCGAGACAGGTCGATCTTTGGGGGCACCGCCTTGTGCGTCGCTGGAACCGATGATTTGTCCGCCCGGAATTCCTGCACCTGCTGCGGCAATCGAGAAGACACCGGGCCAGTGGTCACGGCCGGCGGAGTGGTTGATGATCGGGGTGCGGCCGAATTCTCCGATTGCCAGAACCAGCGTCGTGCTGAGAAGCCCTCTGTCTTCAAGGTCTGTGATCAGGGCGGCAAATGCCTGATCGAAAACAGGGAAAATTTTGCGGCTGGCCTCGTCGTTGTTGGTGTGCGAGTCGTAGCCACTCTGGAAGACAGCAGCCATGCGAACGCCGGATTCCACAAGACGCCGGGCGAGCAGTGCGCCCTGGCCCGCGCTGTTGCGGCCGTAGGAATCCCGAAGCTTATCCGGCTCTTCACTCAGATTAAAAGCCTTGCGAGCGGCTGTGGAAGACACCAGATCGAATGCCTTCTGGTAGAAGTAATCCATCCCTTCCACGGTCTTGCTCTTCTCGGTCTGTCGAATTTCTTCGTCCATTGCGGCCAGTAGTTGACTTCGCGATACGCTCTCGTCGAGCGTCAGGTTGGAGGGTAGGCTGAGATCCTGAACTTTGAATTCCTTGCCTGCTGGATCGCCGGTGATGAATGGATCGTATGCCGGGCCAAGAAAACCGGCATCAGCAGAGATGTCCTTGCGAGGTATGCAGACGAAGGGTGGCAGTCCATTGCGTGGGCCGAGTTCTTTGGCGACGACGGAGCCAAAAACAGGGTGCTTGAATGCATTGTTGGGACGCGCACCAGAGAAGATGTATTGCTTCGCCTTTTCGTGGATCGCCTCTCTCGAATAAACCGAGCGGATCACTGAGAACCTGGAAAGGTTTTGGGCGCAACGGGGGAGAAGCTCGCTGAAGTGTACGCCGGGAATGGATGTGGGGATGGTCTTGAAGCTACCGCGGATCTCTGAGGGCTGATCCGGTTTGGGGTCAAAGGAATCGTGCTGGCAGGGGCCACCTTCGAGGAAGAAGATAATGCAGTTCTGTGCCTGGCCAGAACCAGCCGCCAGCAGGCGCGGCAGGTTGAGGCCCCCGAAGATGGAGCCGCCCATGCGCAAGATAGAACGGCGATTCATCATTGGTTGAGCTGAAACTCCTTGGAGTTGACCAAGGCCCAGAGCACGTTTTCGAATGCCCGCCGGCGCGAACGTCCTGCTTCTTTCTCCGCAATCAGAAAGTTCTGCACGCTGCGCCATTCATGCTCCTCAAGTCTTCTTGCGTAGGCACGAAGATACAGCGCTTCGACAATCGCCCGATCCTCGATTGTCTTTTCGAGGAGTTCTGAAAGGATGTTCCTGGGGGACTCAATCTTTTCTCGCATCGACTCAGCGTTCATCAGATGGAGGGCTTGGGCAAGTGACGGTGCCTGGCTGCGTGACTCCATGATGTCGCGACGTGGGTGTCCGAATGTAGTCAGGAAGTAAGTGGCGCCGATGTTGGCAACAAGGTCTTTTGCGGAAGTGCCCTCAGGGTAATTGTTAAAGGTTTGCGGCACACCAGTGAGTTGGCCGATGGAGTCGAGCAATACTTCGGCGCTGAGCTTTCTGGGTTCGTAACGGGCGAGGAGGATTTTCTCCAGTGGGTCGGTGCCGTTGCCGTGCTTGGGCGCACGCGCGCTGACTTGATAGGTGTGCGAGTTAAGGATCAGGCGATGAATGGGCTTGAAGCGATAACCACCATCAACGAAAGTCTGGGCCAGTTGATCGAGCAGGGCCGGATGCGAGGCCATATTGGTTGAGCGGAAGTCATCGGGCGGATCGACGATTCCAGCCGTGAAGTATTCAGCCCAAAGCCGGTTCACCGTGGCTCGGGCGAACTGTAGCTTCTGCTTGTCGAGGATCCACTCGGCCAGCACTTCGCGACGGTCTTGGCCCTCGGCGATCACCGGGACAATGCCATCGAGGAACTTGGGAGTGACGGGAGTTTTCGTGACAGGATGCAGCACTTCTCCGTCGCGCGAGTTGTACCAGATGCGCCGATACTGCGCATAGCCATGCTTGACTTTCATACGGCCAAGAAAGGCTGCCATGCCGTAGAAGTCATCCTGCGTCAGATTCTCGAGTGGGTGGTTGTGGCACTCGGCGCACTCAATGCGTTGACCCAGAAAGAGGCGGCTAACGGTGGGCGTTGCCTTGCTGACCTCGAAGGTTTTAAGCATGAAGTCCATGGCGGGGTGCCAGAAATTACCGGCGGGATGGACGGTGGTGTCGCCGGTAGCGGTAAGCATTTCGCGCACGGTCTGGTCATAGGGCTTGTCGGCGCGGATGGCGTCGCCGAGCCGGCGTTTGAAGCTGCCGTTGGTGCGGCCCTGGGAATAATACTGCGAATTGCGGAACCAGTCTTCGAATTTGACGAGCCAGTGCGAGGTGTATTCGGGCCGTTCCAGAAGCTGGTCTATAAGCCGGGTGCGCTTGTCAGGGCTTGATTCAGCAAGGAAGGCTTCGACCTCGGCTGGCCTAGGCAGAATTCCGATTGCGTCGAGATAGACGCGGCGTAGAAACGCGCTGTCTGAAGTCTGGGGATAAGGCCGGAGCCTGACTTCCGCCAGCTTTGCATAGACCTCGCGATCGATGAAATTAGATGGCGATGGCAATGTGCCGTCACCGTCGCCAGACTTATCGAGAACAATGAACTGCGCGGTGGCGGTCTTGCCGACCCCGCGGGCCATTACCACCGTGAGCCCTCGTCCGGAAGCGGTAGTTGTGCCAGTCTGGCTGACTTTGACCACTGCTTCATCCAGGACGGAATAGCGCACTTCCTGGGTCATGTCGCGAGTAGTGCCATCGGAGAGGTGGCCGGTGACGATGAGCTGTGCGGTGGCCGCAGGTTGAGCCAGGATGGCTTCTCGGGGCGTTATCGAAATTGAGAGAATGCGCGCGCCGCCGGCATTGCGCTTTGCTCCTTGTTGCAACCACTGGAGGATCGTCTGGTATTCGTCGGATTGCGAATTCATCAGATTACCTCCGCCATGGGGAATCGCGAAGGCGGGCTTACGAAGCAGCAGTGAGTCTGCGGGGTTCTTGAGATCGACGCGGCGGCCCTTGTGCGCATTCACGATCATGTCGTGGTCGGCCGCCGGGTCTGAGCCATAGAGAGAAAGCTTGAAACCACTCTGACCTGCGGGAGAGCCATGGCAGCCCGAGCCGTTGCAGCCCTTGGTAGTGAGGATCGAGATCACGTCGCGCTCAAAGCTGATGTCGACAGGAAGAGTTGCGGCTGGCAATACGGACGCGAAAAGTAGCGCTCTAATCCACAGTGTCATGTGCGGTGCTTAGACTCTATAACAATCTTCGTTTTCAGAGAAGGGCTTGGCCTGTCTAAGGGCCGCCCCCTGATTGCTACTTCTGGGCGATGGTTGAGGTTGCTGGCGCAGGATCAACAGCCAAAGACAGCGCGATCGAGGCCCAGGCAGTTCCGGCAGCTGAGATGAATTGATCGGTGCCATAGGGAAAGCCACTCTCAAAGAAGGGCTGCAGCCAGATGGCTCTGGTCTTCACATGCCAGGTTCCGTCGCTTGCCTGTGTCCGCAACAGATAAGAGATTCCTTTGCGATAAACAGGACTGTGAATAGATACGCCGGCAGTGTTAAGTGCATATAGCGCCTCGCCGGTCGCGTAAGCATCGCTACCCATATTGGGCAACTGTGTCCAACCACCTTCAGGCCGTTGTGATTCCGATAATGCTTTTGTAGCTCGTGAGATCGAATCCGCTGAAGCATTTGCCCAAACCAAACCCATCAGGTGGAAGGCACGATCTTGTGAATTCGCCGGGGCCTGACGCTCGAGCCATGTTCTGGCTTTGCTAATCGCGAGCTCAGACTCAGCACGGCTGGCTGCCGGCGAATAGTTTTTGAGTGAGTAGACTGATAGCGCTGCTGTCTGCAAGTCGCCATTCGCCATCGGAGGACGGCGGTTCTGGCCGCTCTTCCAGTGTCCATCTTCGGTTTGCATCGCACGAATGTAATGGACAACGGCATCGGTGTAAGGAGTTTTCGGCTCTTGATTCATACCGAGGTCGAAGAGTTCCCATGCCATACCAGCGACGCCAACGACGCCCAGATCCAGAATCCGCTCGGCTGAGATACCTGTCATGACTCCAGTCAACTGTGGGATTTCTTTTGGAGCCGGGATCGAGCGCGCTCTTGCCAAGCCAGCCGCAGCGGATGCGAGGTCTTGCGCGTGACAGGAGTTACAACCACCGATGCGGATGAAATTGTAGCTTTGCTTTTCGAGAAGCGGGAGCGCTTTCTGAACTGCCTGGGACGGGCTCAAAGGCTTCGCGTCGCTCACCGGGCTAACGATAACTCCACCCTGCCGCCGTTCGTGTTCAGCCACACCAAGCATACGTGCGATTTCTGTATCGCCACGTTTGGCGGCAAGTGAGGCGGCAGTGCTTTCGTATTCTGCTGTGAGCTTCGTATCGGCGCCACTGGCCAGGAGAAGCTTTACCGTTGCGACAGGCACTGCGTCCGATGCGGCTGCATGCATGAGTGGCGAATAGCCACGTTCGTCCTGGGTGTTGACCTTGGCTCCACGGGCAATCAGAAGGCGAACACTTTCCTCCACACCCTGCGTGGCGGCGGCATTAAGGGCGGTTTCTCCTCGTTTGGTTTTTGTATTCGGGTCAGCTCCCTTTTCAAGAAGAAGCTGCACAGCGGCTGGCTGGCCACTCCCGGCTGCGAAAACAAGCGCGGATGCGCCACCGGCGTTCTTCGCATCGGGCTTCGCCCCCTTGGCGATCAGCATCTGCATCGCCTCTATATTGCCGCGATTGGCTGCGGCCATTAATGGCGTAAGGCCTGTGGCTGTGCCGATGTTCGGGTTTGCGTTTTTGTCGAGCAGCAACTGCAGAACGCGGTTGCTGTTGCCGAGCATGGCCGCCTGTCGCAGTATCGGAGTGCCGTCTACCAGCCGGGCATTCACGTCTGCCCCATGAGTGAGCAGCAACTTCACGCGGGCCTCATCATAGAGGGCCCAGGCAAGAGGAGTAGACTCACGCCGGTTCTTCGCGTTCACGTCCGCCCCCTTGCCGATGAGGGTCTTTATCGTGGCAACCGTGCCGTAGGCTGCAGCGATGTGCAGCGGTGTCGAGTTTTCGAGATCGCGAGCATCGATCAACTTGGGATCTGAAGCGAGAATACGCTCGACGGCCTTGTCCTCGCGATTGCGAACTGCACTGAAGAAGGCTGTAACTGCGGGCACCAGCGCCTTCGGAGCACTCTCTTCCGTTACTTCGATTCGGTAGTCTGCACCCTGATCGATCCAGGCGCGCAGCAAACTGATCTCATCGTCCGGCAGGGCTTCAGTGGGTGGCATGCGCAAGCCCCCATCGCCATTGAATACGCGTTTTATCAGTTTGCTCTGGGCGCTATCGCCGGCAATAATCACTGGCCCGTAATCGCCGCCGCGCATGGCTTGTTGCCGACGGTCCAGGCGCAGGCCGCCCTGGGTTACTTCGCCTCCGTGGCAGGAGAAACACTTCGCTGCAAGGAGGGGTTGGATGTGCTGGTTAAAGTCGACTTTGATCGTAGCGGCCGGTGGAAGCTGGGGGCTGGAAGAAGTCTGGCAGAAGAGCTGGAGGGACATGGCCTGAGCGGCAAACAATGTCAACGATACCTTGAGGGTCTTCATACAAACGTTAGCGTGACTCTACTCCTAAGTCCGCCAAAAAACAATGGGGGTGTTTTCGAAGTTCAAATTCAAGTGTTCAAATTCAGAGGGGATCGGGTGAATTGGATCTCTCCTACAGCCCTCCTGAACTTTCACGGCGAAGTTCTCCTGTCGATCCTCGCGCAGCCTTCTACCAGGCAGCGACGCTGCCGTCGGCGTGGAAGACCCGCGCCATCGGTTTCGTTCCTTCGAACTTGTATTTGCTCACCGCTTTCTCGTCGAGGTCGAAGCCCAATCCGGGTTTTGTCGGTAGCGGGTACTTGCCATTCACCATACGCATGGCAGGGAACCCAAACCACTCCTCCCAGATCTTCTCCTTTACGCTGGGCTCTACTCCACTGCAGATTTCCTGCACCAGGAAGTTCGGTGTTGCGGCGTCCACATGCACGCTCGCCAGAGCTCCGATCGGCCCTTCGCAAGCATGCGGTGCCATCTTCACGCCCGAGGCGTCCGCCAGAGCACCGACCTTCCATAGAGCCGTAATCCCGCCTACGTGGTTGATGTCGGTTTGGATAATGTCGACAATGCCTAGCTCGACCAATTCTCTACAGCTGTAGCTTGCGACCAGCCTTTCGCCCGTCGCGATCGGCACCTTCGTGCGGCGTGCGATTCTCTGCATGGCCTTCACATTCTCCGGCGGGCAAGGCTCTTCGATGAAGAGCAGATTCAAGGGCTCCATCTCCCGGCAGAGAATTGAAGCCACACTCGGCGATGTCTTCGCGTGGAAGTCGATGCCGATATCGATTTCATCGCCCAGATTGGCACGCAGATTCTCCACATGCTTCACCGCCCGCTGAATCGCTTCGTTCGTCTC